>CAMKMR010000016.1 GCA_946413945.1 uncultured Lachnospiraceae bacterium
TCACACCCTCAGTCGATTCTTTTGAATTATTATCTGATGTGTTGCCTTTCTTTTGCTCTGATACATCTATCTTTTGTTCTTCCCCGGTCGGCTTTTTTTCTTCTCCAGTCTGTTTTTGTTCATCCCCGGAAGGTTTCTGTTCTTCTCCAGAAGGCTTCTGCTCTTCCCCAGTCGGATTATGCTCTTCTCCGCTTGGCTTACCTTCTTCTCCGGTCGGATTTTGCTCTTCTCCAGTCGGCTTCTGTTCATCTCCGCTTGGTTTACCTTCTTCTCCAGTCGGCTTCTGCTCTTCTCCTGCCGCTTTATTAGTTCCTGCTTTTGTTTTAATACTTATTATATTTCCGTTTTTATCATACTCATATTCTGTGACACTGCCGTCATCATGTTTTACAGATACAACCCGACCGTTTTCATCGTATTGGTATTCTTCAGCATTAACAAGCAATGCCTTTTTAAACATGCATGATAATAGGCAAACTGTCACTAAGACATATAGTGCTTTATAAAATTTCTTTTTCATACGTTTCCCTTTTATTTATTTCTTAAACTTCTAAAATACAAACTCAACATAAGCCCCATTTTTACTTCTCCATATTTCTTCTCCTTTTCTCAAATAATTTATTCTTTTTATCGATCAAGCAATCTCCTATCTTTTCTTTTGAAGATATGCGCCTAAGCTAAAATAAAATAGTTAATAATTGCTACTATCTGTGGTAGTTTATTTTTTTTGCTCCCGTCCCGGAAACGTTTCCATTTTGTAGGAAAATTTTTTTATTAATCTGTGTAAATAACCTTTCCTTCTACACTCCACCATATGTTCACAATTTTTTCATGATTATAAAATCTATATTATTATTCCGTCAAGGATAAATAATAAAAAAGATTGGAAATATATATTTTCTGATTTCAATGATATTTTTTCTAACTTTATTTATCATATATAATTAGACACTCACTTATTCCAAGTTCATCATATTTAGCTGTATTATGATAGGCAAAAAAGAAAGGACCAATGTTCGCCGCATTGGTCCTTTCTTTTTGAGGCTATGTTTTTCACAGTCCCTTTATAATATATAATTAAAGACGTCTTTATAAGAATATATCCGGCACGGAATATACATCTTTACAATTCGTCATCATGACTTACTTGTCTTGAAACGGCAATCTCCAGGTTTCCATTTTTTGTTCTAAGCTCATCTATCAGTTTCTTAACTGAAGAATCATCCTTCATTTTAATGTTATAACTGATCTTATAGAGACTGCCCATATTTGCTGTTTTTACATCAATTATCTCAAATTTATCTAAATATTTTTTAAAAATTTCTTCAAACTTTCCTTCAAAATCAAGATTCTCCGGAACCTGGATCTTAAGGACTCTGTCTTCTTTATTATCTCCACCAAAGTTTAATACAGTAAGGACTAACATGATAAGTGATATCACTGTAGCTAAAAGTATTGCGATTCCTATATAGCCCATACCCGTTGCAAGTCCTATAGCCATTACTAAAAATATTGCTGATATCTCCTGGCCTTTACCTGCTGCAGATCTGAATCTTACAAGGCTAAATGCCCCTGCCACCGCAACACCAGTACCAACATTGCCATTTACCATCATGATCACTACTTGTACTATTGCAGGAAGGACTACGAGACTGATAATAAAGCTCTTGGAACATTTATTTTTTATATTATAGATCAGAGCTACAAAAAAGCCTGAAAAAAGTGATACCAGTGTTGCAATAAACATCTGCTGACCTGTAAGTTCTGTAGTTGTAAAAATACTTCCGAATATATTAAGCATACGCCATTTCTCCTTTCTTTTCCTTGACCTTATTTTCATCTCCTACAGAAATTATAAAGGTCTTTACCGCTGCTTTTTCTAACATTTTTTCTGTTTCCATCTCTATATAGCCTCTTCCATATTTTGAATATGAAATAGGGAAAATCCCTAATTCACTAAAGATATATGAAAGTTCAACCGGAAAAGCATTCGCGATCTTTACTTCCATCAAATGCTGGCCTTCTTCTAAAATGTCTTTTCCATAATTTCCACTTTTAAGTGAAAGATCATCCGTTCTCCATCTGATATTTTTATCAAATGTAAGTCTTAACTGAGGATCCTTGATACCTGCCATGGCAATCCTTGTATAAGATATTGCCATCTTAGGAGCAAGTCCCGGATAATATTCTATAAAACTGTCGATTTCATTTTTAATCTGGACATTATCTGAATTTAATTCTCCCTTAGCCGTAAGATACTCATAAGCCATTTTATAAGGCGCTGATATTCTTCTTTTATAGACAATGCCATTATACTTTTTCTTTATCTCTATAAAGCTTGTTGAGTCATCTCTCGCCTTACCGTAACTTCTTAAGCGAAGCTTTTCTTTATACAAAGGCTTCTCTAAAGAAGTTCGGATCAGCTTAAAGTTATCTGTATCAAAATATATATTTAAGATATCTGTTTCCCCATAACTATCAACTTCTGCTATCCCTTTTAATCTTTTGCGAAGTTCAGTGTATTGTTCTTTAGAAATCAGATATTTAATTTCTTTTCTTTTAAATACTTCTTGAAAACCAGCCATATATATTCTTTCCTTTCTTTTTTTCCTTATCCTGTGTGGTCGTTTTCTTAACTTGGAGCATTTCATATACTTAGGATAGCTATAATATAAAGTGCTTTGCTTAAAAATTGCTTAAACAAAAAAGAAAAAATAGAATAATAAAAAAAATAATAGGATAATAAACACTAGAGTGATTCAGAATAGAAAAATAACGTGATTCAGAATAGGAAATAAAAAAAAACCAGAAAAATATCAGCTTTGAAGCCTTTTTTCTGGTTTTTCTTCTGTTTTATGCCTTTTTCTTTACCTTTTGATCTACGGAAAGATCAAGTTCTCCGGCAGCTTTTAATGAAAGCTTTGAAATAAGTGGTCCGACTAATTCATAAATAACTATTCCGCAAAGAACAACTGTCTGTATCGTATTTCCAAATTCAGGAACCTGCTGCTTTGCAACAGTCACAAGACCTATGGCTACACCTTCCTGTGGAACCAGGGCCAGGCCTAAATATTTTTTAACAACCTTTGGAGCTTTTGAGATACAGGCTCCGATATAGGCACCTGTGAACTTACCGATCACACGGACTACTACATAACATATTCCTACAAGACCAATCTTTGGAATTATCGTAATATCAAGGGCTGCTCCTGATAAAATGAAAAACATCATATATATAGGAGGAGTCATACGATCTAAAGGTTCAAATATTTTTTCAGTATACTTAGAAGTATTTGCAAATACTGCGCTCATCATCATACATGCAAGAAGTGATGAAAGGCCAAACTGGCTGCATACTCCACAACAGATAAACACAAATACGATAGTAAGAGCCAACCTGTTACCTCTACCTGTGTAGAACCTTACAAGCTGAGTAAATATAAGTCCCAACACAAATCCAAAAACAAGAGCTTCCACAATTTCAAGGAGCGGCATCGCCATTGCCTTTACTGAGAACTTTCCTGAATCTAAAACCTTTATCACTGCCATTGAAAGTCCAAATGATACTAAGGCCACCGCATCATCCATTGCTACAACCGGAAGAAGTGTGTTTGTAACAGGCCCCTTTGCCTTATACTGCTTACATATCATAAGAGTTGATGCCGCTGCTGTAGCAGATGCTATAGCTCCTAATGAAAGTGCAAGATGATAATCATATCCTAAAGAAAGAAGCACTATATCCAATAATATCGTTGCAGAAAATCCTTCCAACACCGCTATTACAACTGGTGATCTTCCGACCTTTTTAAGATAGGATATGCTGAATTCTGAACCGATTGAAAAAGCTATGAATCCAAGAGCCGCGTCAGATACAAATTTCATATCGTTTACAGTATCTAAAGTAAGCAAATTTAAACAATGAGGCCCGATCAGAATACCCATCACAAGATAGCCGGTAACATTTGGAAGTTTCATGGCTTTTACTATCTTTCCTGCGATCAGCGCTGCAACAATGATAAATGCCACGTTTTCCATCAAATTTAATGAATTGCTCATTATTCAACTACTCCTTCCACAAAATCAACTGGAAGTGTAAACATTATGCCTGAATTGGGCTTATTTAAGTTACCGCATACTTCTTTAACTATCTTCTTTGCTTTTTCAAGATCTTCATCATTTAAAACAGTAAAGACTGTATAGTTCTTCTCTTTTTCATCATCATCATCCATTATATGACGAAGTATACCAAACATAGGAAGATCCTCATAATCTTCATTATTTATGACTGCTGCCATTCCCATGCTGTCTATTATAGTAGAACCATGTATATCATTTTCTGCAAATGCCTTTATGACCTGATTCATACTTTCTTTATGTGTAAGCACTAAAACCAACATATGTTTATTCATAGTCTTTTTCTCCTTAAAATCAATCTCTTTTTGGTAAAAAAATTTCAATTGATCAAGTTTTAGATAGAAGTTTTATCTACAAGCTAAGCTAAAACTATCTGATTGAATTTTTGACACTCATGTCATAAATAATAGTTTGAAACATTAAAAATTACAAGGGTAAACTAAATTATCATTAACAAATAACGATATATTCTTCACTAAAACCATCCTAAGACTTAAGTAAGATAAGCCTTCTTAGAACTTAATAATATAAGCCCTCTTAAAGCTTAATAATAAATGAATTCCTAAAAAATCTCCCGGAATAATCCCGGGAGATCCTCTCTAAGCATTTTTATTGCAATATTCACATGCCATCAGTGCTGCAACAGCTCCATCTGAAGCTGCAGTTGTAAGCTGTCTTACTTCTTTTGTCCGGCAGTCTCCTGCTGTAAAGATTCCAGCTGTTTTGGTCCTCATATCCTCTCCTGCAAAAATATAGCCAGCTTTATCCAGGTCCGTTACATTTTTAAAGTCTTCATTAGCCGGCTCCTGCCCTATGGCAACAAAAAGTCCTGATACTTTAATCTGCCTTTTTTCTCCTGTAAGTTTATGGGTAAGCTCGAGGCCTTCAAGTTTTTCTTCTCCAAGAAGGGACGAAACACTCGAATTAAGGATAAATTCTACATTATCCTTTTTTCTTAATGCTTCTAAATTTCCTGCTTCTCCCCTGAACTCATCTCTTCTATGTATCAGATAGACTTTATTACAGTAATCTGAGAGAAACAAAGCATCTGAAAGCGCTGTATTACCTCCACCATTTACTGCTACATCTTTTCCTTTAAAGAAAGCCCCATCACAGGTTGCACAGTAAGAAATACCTCTTCCTATAAGCTCTTCTTCTTTGTTTATTCCAAGATGTCGGTTTTTTGCTCCAGTAGCAATGATAACAGCCTTAGCTTCATATAGATTTCCCTGGCTGCCTTTAACGATCTTTTTATCATTCTTATCTTCAATTTCAACAGCTTTTTCAAAAACAAGCTCTGCACCAAGATTAATCGCTTGCTGATAAAGATTTGTTGCAAAATCAAATCCACTTATCTTTGCTATTCCAGGATAATTCTCTATTTCCGGTGTATTGATTATCTGTCCGCCATATGAATATTCTTCTAATAACAATGCTTTTTTTCCAGCTCGCTGAACATATATCGCTGCAGCAAGACCTGCTGGCCCCGCCCCTATTATCAATACATCTGTCATTTTTTAATCTCCATTCTTATCTTAAATTCATTACTTAAAATCTTTAGCCGATTCTTAACTCAGATTTTTAAGTATTTTATACATTAGATTATACAGGTTTTCCATCTCTTCCTGTTTGATCCCAAGACATTTACACATTTCTGTAGGAATATCTTTTGCCTTTTCTTCAAGTGCCTGTCCTGCTTCAGTCAGCTGAACTATAAGGTTTCTTTCATCCCAGAAGGATCTTGATCTTGTAATATATCCCTTTACCTCAAGCTTCTTTAATACCGGTGTAAGTGTACCTGAATCGAGATAAAGTCTTAAACCAAGTTCTTTAACATTGGTTTTCTTAAGATCCCACATTACCATCATCGCAAGATACTGAGTATATGTAAGATCCAGCTTATCAAGATATGGTTTATACTTTCTTATTATTTCCTTAGAACAAACATAAATTGGAAAGCATAATTGGTTTTCTAGTTTTAAACATTCATAATTACTCATAACGGCCCTCTATAAATAATATCGATTGTCTATAATTTACCTGTTTCTTGTTAGTACTAAGTTGTCATTTATCGTGCTTAAACAAGTCCTATGAGGCTGATAAACCTGTATAAAGCTGATAATATCTTCCCTTCTTTTCAATCAGATCATCATGTGTGCCTCTTTCTATGATCCTTCCTTGTTCAAGAACCATGATACAATCTGAGTTCTTTACAGTTGATAATCTATGGGCAATAACGAAAGTAGTTCTTCCCTTCATCAGCTTGTCCATACCTTCCTGTACTATCTTCTCTGTTCTTGTATCAATAGAAGATGTAGCTTCATCTAAGATAAGTGCAGGCGGATCTGCTACTGCTGCTCTAGCTATTGCAAGCAGCTGTCTCTGGCCCTGACTTAAATTACCTCCATCTCCCTTAAGTACTGTATTATATCCATCCGGAAGCTGTCTTATAAAGTCATCTGCATTTGCAAGTTTTGCTGCTGCAATACATTCCTCATCGCTTGCATCAAGTCTTCCATATCTGATATTCTCCATTACAGTAGTTGAGAAAAGGTGAGTCTCCTGAAGTACAAGCCCCAGGGATCTTCTTAGATCAGCCTTCTTAATCTTATTAATATTTATACCATCATATCTGATCTTACCATCCTGTATATCATAGAAACGGTTTATCAGATTTGTGATAGTAGTCTTTCCTGCACCGGTAGATCCTACAAATGCAATCTTCTCGCCTGGTGCTGCATGTAAGCTCACATTATGAAGGACTGTCTTTTCTGCTACATATCCAAAATCCACATCATCCATTACAAGTGCGCCTTCAAGCTTCTTATATTCTACTGAACCATCAGCCTGATGTTCATGCTTCCAGGCCCATTTATTTGTTCTCTTGTCTGTCTCAACCAGGCTTCCATCTTCCTTTTCAACAACATTTACAAGAGATACATAACCCTTATCTTCTTCTACTTCTTCATCAAGGAGATTAAATATCCTGTCAGCTCCTGCAAGTGCCATGATTATGGCATTAAGCTGCATAGTTACCTGATTTATAGGCATATTGAAACTCTTATTAAAAGTAAGGAATGATGCAAGTCCTCCTAAGGTAAGACCTGAAATACCTGATATTGCAAGCCCTGCTCCTATTACTGTACAAAGCACATATGAAAGATTTCCCATCTGAGCTGTTGTTGGCATAAGGATATTTGCATACTTATTGGCATTATATGAACTTTCAAAGAGCTGATCATTTATCTTATCAAATTTCTCTATGCTTTCCTCTTCATGGCTGAATACTTTTACTACTTTCTGACCTGTCATCATTTCTTCGATAAAGCCATTTTCAGCAGCTATATCTTTTTGCTGCGCCATAAAGTATTTTCCGGAAAGCTTTGAAAGTTTTCCTGTTACTGCAAGCATTCCAAATACCATAAGAAGTGTAAGTATAGTAAGTGGAATGTTAAGTATTATCATAGAAATAAGTGTACCTATGATAGTTATTGAGCTCGAGAAAAGCTGTGGTATACTCTGGCTTACCATCTGTCTTAATGTGTCGATATCATTTGTATACATTGACATGATATCTCCATGCTGCTTTGAATCAAAATATCTTAAGGGCAGCTTTTCCATATGTGTAAACATGTCATTTCTTAAGTTTCTCATGAAACCCTGAGTGACATATACCATGATCCTGTTATAAGCAAATGTTGCCATTACTCCTATAAGATAAAATCCGGCTACTACGATTATCCTTTTAAGTAGAGCGCTAAAATCCGGATTTTCACTTTCTATAAGAGGTTTTATATAATCGTCTATAAGTCCCTTGATAAAGAGTGTTCCCTGCAGATTTGCTAAAACGCTTATTATTATACAGATTGCAACTATTATCAGATGCACTGAATAATTTTTAAAGAGATAGCCGATAAGCCTCTTCATTACTTTTTTAGGATCTTTTACAGAAGGTTTCATACCCCTTGGTGTTCTTCCTTTTGGTGCTGGCATTATTTATCACCTCCTATTTCATCAAAGTCCCCTGAGCCCTTTGTCTGAGACTCATAAACTTCTCTATAGATATCATTTGTCTTAAGCAGTTCTTCATGGCTTGCAAAACCACTTATCTTACCCTGATCCATAACTATTATCCTGTCTGCATCCTGTACAGATGATATTCTCTGGGCAATGATTATCTTTGTTGTTGAAGGTATATCTTCTCTCATAGCCTTTCTGATCCTTGCATCTGTTGCTGTATCAACTGCGCTGGTTGAATCATCAAGTATAAGTACCTTAGGCTTTTTAAGAAGCGCTCTGGCTATACATATTCTCTGCTTCTGTCCTCCGGAAACATTTGTGCCTCCCTGGGACATCATTGTATTATAGCCATCAGGAAATTTTTCTATAAATTCATCTGCACAACTAAGTCTGCAGGCTTCCTTACATTCCTCATCAGTGGCATTTTTATTACCCCATCTGAGATTCTCAAGTATAGTTCCAGAGAAAAGCACATTTTTCTGAAGAACAACAGCAACGCTGTCTCTTAAGGTTTTAAGATCATAGTTTTTTACGTTAATTCCTCCGACCATTACTTCTCCAGAACTTACGTCATAAAGTCGGCTGATGAGATTTATAAGACTTGTCTTTGAACTACCTGTACCACCAATGATACCAATCGTCTCGCCTTCCTTAATACTTAAGTTTATATTATCAAGGACCGGCTTTTCCGCCTTATCGTTATACTTAAAAGATACATTTTTGAAAATGATATCTCCCGTCTTTACTTCCATTACTGCATCTTCAGGATTTGTTATTGATGGTTCTTCATTAAGTACTTCCACGATTCTCTTTGCTGATGCTTCACTCATAGTGATCATTATAAATACGATTGAAAGCATCATAAGACTCATAAGGATGCTCATGCAATATGCAAGAAGCTTGGTAAGGTCGCCTGTTGAGAGACCTCCTAACTGGCCGAACTCTTTAATGATGAGTTTTGCACTTACCCAGCTTACAAGCAGCATACTTGTGTATACTACTATCTGCATTAATGGCATCATAAATGTTGTCATCGCCTCTGCCTTTACAAAGATGTCATATATATTCTGGCTCTTTTTTGTAAATTTCTTATTTTCGTAATCTTCTCTTACAAAACCCTTAACTACTCTGATGGCAGATACATTTTCCTGAACCCCTTCGTTAAGTTCATCATATTTTGGAAAGGCCTGAACAAAATATTTTGTAGCATTCTTTATGATGATCACTATACCGATTCCAAGGATTATAACCGCTCCAAGATAGATAACTGCAACTTTTGCGCGGATTGCAAATGCAAATGACATTGATATGATAAGACTTGCTGGCGCTCTTGTGCACATACGAAGTATCATCTGGTATGAATTCTGAACATTAGTAACATCAGTTGTCATTCTTGTTACAAGACTTGCTGACGAAAACTTATCAATGTTTGCGAACGAGAAAGCTTGTATCTTTCTATACATTGAACGCCTTAGATTTCTTGCAAAACCTGCCGAAGCTCTCGCTCCTGTCTTTCCACCCATGATCCCGACATAAAGACTGGCTAAAGCAAGCAGAAGCATCATAGCTCCATAAAGTATAACCATCTTCATATCCGGTTTCTCACTATTTATCATGTCGATTATAAGTCCCATGATAAATGGTATGATGGTCTCAAATATTACTTCCCCGATCATAAAAACAGGGGTCATAATGGAATCTTTTTTAAATTCCCCTATCTGTTTTGATAGTGTTTTTAACATTTAAGTCACTCCTCTTCTAGTAAATGGATATATAACCCAATAGCTTATTTTTTTGCCCCATCCTAACAATCTATGTTAAATTGCATCCTACTTAATTGCAAGTGAAAAAAAGTTCACATTTTGACAATAGTTATTAATTAACGTATAATTAAAGGAGTTTTTGTACGGAGGAAACACTAATGATCACATTTAAAGTTGGTATTATGGGCGCCGGAAAGATTGCCCATAAAGTTGCTGAAACCCTTACTAAACTTGAGGGTTTCTCTATCGCAGCCATAGCTGCTCGTGAAAAAGAAAGAGCTGAAGAATTTGCTAAAGAATTTTCAATCGAAAAGAGTTACGGATCATACGAAGAACTTGTAAATGATCCTGAGATAGAACTTGTTTACGTTGCTACAGTTAATTCTACACATGCAGAACTTGCTAAACTTTGTATCAATGCAAATAAACCTGTCCTTGTGGAAAAGCCATTTTCTCATAATGCTATCACAACAAAGGAAATTCTTGATCTTGCTAAGGCAAAGAATGTATTCTGTGGAGAAGCTCTTTGGACAAAATATATGCCTCAATTCTTTGTTCTTATGGATGGCATAAGAAAAGGCGTTATTGGTGATGTAAGATTTGTTAACTCAACTTTTGGTTATGCGGTAGCTGATAAGGACAGGATCCTGTCACCAGAACTTGCAGGTGGAGCCCTTCTTGATCTGGGTATTTATCCATTTAACCTTACACTTTCATCAATCCCAATGCCTCCAATTTCAATGATCTCATCAAATCTTAAGTTTAAGACGGAACTTGATGCACAGGATACATTTATCATCAATTATCCACAGGGAAGAACTGCAACTATCTTCCTTTCTGCTATCAATACTCTTAACAATAAGACTGTTATCAACGGAACAAAGGGTTATGTTGAGATAACAGGACCTAACAGCCTTGATGATGTTGTTTTCTATAATGCATTAGGCGAAGTGATCCATAAGATCGATCCACCAGAAGGAAATATCTCTGGTTATGAATATCAGTTCCTTTCAGCTAGAAAAGCAATTATCACCGGAAATATAGAGACTCCTGAACATAATCATGCTGCTATCCTCGCAAATATGTCTCTCCTTGATAACTTTAGAAAATCATGGGGTATGTTTTACCCTCTTCCAGGTGAAGATGTTTTACAGAAGGCTGCAGATAGCATGAAGCGTCCAGGGCCTGAATCTCCTGTAAAAAATGCTTAATTAAGAAACGTGCGCCGCCAGGTGCACTATAAAAATAAGCTGTCGCAACATTTGCGACAGCTTATTTTTTATAGTTGTATTTCACTAAATTTTTTGTACAGATCTTTAAGAGCAATCTGGCCTGGCGCACTTCCTTCTCCTACATATGCAAATGTAAGACAGGAGCCAGTTTCATTTCCATTTATCCTTGTTATCTTTCCAAGTTCTCCCATAGAAATGATAGCCACAGGGTTCTCAATATTGTTTTCCCAGAGTTTTCCATTTACTGCCCTTATTGTAAGGTCGATCATTCTATCTACATCCAACTTATTTTGTGGCTTAACAGCTATCTTAAGGATGTCTCCTCCAAGATATTCCATATTCCAAAGATAAGTCTCTAACTTATCATCATGAGGCGTTTCTTCAAAATTGTGATATGAAACTATTGTTGCTATGTTACTATCATGAGCACTTGCTGCAATGCGGGCAACATGATAATTTCCAAACATAAGCTCAACATCTATCATATCAATACAACCGCTGCATATTGCACTTTCCTGTATATCAGCGATCATATTTTCAGCTCTGTCATGCCTTAATTCTCCACCTTCCTCTTCACTTCTATATGTAAATAACAGAAGTTTATCAGGAAAGATTTCCCTTAATTCCTTAAGAAGACATCTTAAACTGTTAGTATTTGTTACTTCGTCAAAATAATCTGCTCGAAATTCAATAACAGAAAGCTTACAAGCTTCATGGTCTTTATACTTTGTAGCTAATTTTTCAGATTCATTTTTAATAAGTTCTGCCTGTTTTAAGATCTCATCCCTGCTGCGTCCCACGATCGGAACGCAGATTTTTGGGATATGATCTCCGAAGCAGACATTCTTTACCATTATCTTTTTCATGCTTCGACCTTTTTAATCTTTACTTATGTTACTTTTTTGGCTCAACTTCAATTACAACTGTCTTGTATTCACCATTACCAATATCCATAGGAATAACAAAACATCCATTACCTGCATTCTTTACAGCAAATACTACTGTAAATGTCTTCTTTTCACCTGTTTTAACCGCTACTGAATAATCTGTTTCTACATCAGGAAGATAGTAATATTCTCCTGCCTTATTTTTTGGATCCACATAATTATATTCAGATAAATAAATATTTACTTCATCACTTGATCCATCGTAGTTTTTATAACTCTTATTTTCAACAGTATAAGTTGCAATATAAACTGCTGCAATACCTTCATCATCACTATACTCATAACGATCAGGTGTTTCTTTTACATCAACCTTTAAAGTGAATGTACCCGTATCAAGTGTTTCACCTGGCTTAACAACAATATCTGCTTTTTTTATATCATCAGCATAGAAGGAATCCTTGTTATCATCAAAACCAAAATTTCCTCCATCAGATCCACCGTTTCCGTCGTCTCCTCCAAGACCATCTCCACCGATTCCGTCATCTCCTCCGAAGAAATCATCTCCTCCGCCAATATTTCCGAAACCAGATATACCTTCTGAGAAGAGTGGATTCTTTGAAATCTTTGTTATCCATTTTTCAATACTGCTTGCGTTATCTTCAACAAACTTTTCAATATCTTTATCTGAAGCGTCGAAGATATTAAGTACATTTGCTCCTGATGGGAGTTCAGCTGGCTGTACATCAGATGAAAGAACTGCCATACCAAAGTTTGCAGCAAATTCTGCTGTTTTACCACCTGCATCAAATTTAATACTATCAAGTTTATATTCAACTGACTTCTTCTTTTCAGATTCAATGCTGCCGCTTACCATAAGGCTTGCTAATTCTTCACCTGCAGCTTCAATCTTTCCTGTACCACTGATAGTCTTAGCTTTTGTGTCATAAGTCTGCTCATACTTAGCTGAGTAGCTTTCGCCTAAAACATCTGCTGATGCTGAATACTCAGTTACGATTGATGAACCCTTTTTGTTGCTTCCAAACTTAATAAGACCTGTTACAGTCTGACCAGCAGCTGATAACTTAAATGATATTTCTTTTGATGAAAGGATATTGTCATTACCTGTATTCTTAATCTCTAAGTTATACTTTATTGACTGATCCATTACTTTCATATTGCCATCAATGATATATGCAGCAATGATTCCCTTATAAGTATAAACTTCTACCTCAAGGTCATCTGTAATTAAAGCTTTCACAGCATCCTTGGCCTGATTAAAAATCTCATCAATTTCTGCTTCTGAAGCACCAGAATTAGCCATTGCAGCCTTAAATGCATCTGACTTCATTAAATTTGAATATTCATTGAAAAAATCATCACAAAGATCTTCAATAACCTTCTCTGGAACAGTAACAATGTATTTCTTACATTTTCTCTTATTTTCGCCAAGTTCAATTGTCTTAGATCCCTTGTAACTTACCTTTGACTTATCCCATACCTGGTCAGTCATCTTATTAATTTTTTCTGTAACTTCATTGGAAGATACATTTGCATTTTCAAAAATATCAAGATTAAGACCATCAATTCCTTCGATTGGAGTTGATAATCCATTCTTTACAAAATATGAATTATTGTAAGACTCAATGAAATTCTCATTAGCAAATCCAATGTATCCATTAACTACATCTTTTAATGTAATATATGTATTATCTGCATCTGAGATAAATTCAACATCTCCAATAGACTCTTTGTTACTTACGATCTCAAAATCACCGGATAATTTCTTATTTTTCTTATCCATGATAGCAGTCATATTAAAACCTGTATCATAAAGATCCTGGCCTGCAATATCTCCTACTGTGATTCCTAAGCTTACTTTCCCACCTTTTTCTTCCATATCTTTATAGATACTAGATAAGCCGAATTCATTTTCAAATGCTGAAGAAGACATGATCGTAATTGTCTTTTCAAATGCTTTTCTTAAACTCTTCTTAGGACTAAATACAGTAAGTAAAAGTACAACTGCTACTGCTGCAAGAACTACAACTGCTGCAATTGAGCTAAAAATAGCAATCTTTGCTTTTTTAGACATGCCCTTCTTTTTCTTTGGCTCTTCAGGTATAGGATTATAGCTATTCTTTGGCTGATTGAACTGATAAGAATTCTGTTCAAAATCGTTAGCTGTATTTGCTCCCTCAGACATATGGTACTTATTTGGCTGGTACTGATTTCCAGTATTCTGATCCTGGTATGGATTCTGGTACT
>CAMKMR010000017.1 GCA_946413945.1 uncultured Lachnospiraceae bacterium
TACAGTGGTATAGTTCTTTCGGCTCTTTAAGCTCATCTGGTTCATTCCCAGGATAAGTACACCAAAGATCATCATAATGATCGCAAGGATACTTGCTTCACCGGTATATTTACTGTTTAAAGAAATATACTTTGTTGAAAGAGTTGTAAGATTAAGATAATGAGGAACAGGATAAGATCCCATTGCACTTCCGAACACAAGAAGTATAGTAGAAAGAATTGCTGGCTTTATCATAGGAAGAGTAACCTTCATCATGATCTTATGCTTTGGAGTATCAAGGATCGTAGCTGCTTCCTCTAAGTTAGCATCCATATTTTTAAATATTCCGCCTATAAGGATATAAGCAAATGGTGCATAGTGAAGTCCGAGTACGACTGCGCTTGGGAAAACTCCCTGACACCACCAATGTGGAAAATAAACATGGAATAAAGAAGCGATAAGTCCGTCTGAAGTTCCAGTAACTTTATTAGAATAAAACATATGCTGCCATACAACGGCCAGAGTCCACTGAGGCATGATATAAGGGAAAATAAAGATGGAACTGAGATATTTTTTATATTTCATATTAGTTCTTGTAACAAGGAAGGCGAATAAACCACCGAAAAGAATAGATATGAAACATGTAAGAACTGAAAGGATTATAGTGTTTACAAGAGGAGTCCAAAGATTAGCTTTGGCAAGTCTGCTTGTGAAAAGGTCAACGTAGTTGGCTGTAGCATATCCTGTGGTACGGCCTGTAAGATGCTGGTCTATAGTACCAGGGTGGATAGCAAATGTATCTTTTATTATAGCTATTATTGGCGCGACAGTACTGAAGGTAAGAACAATCCCAAACAACAAAAGTATGATGTTATGAGGCTGAGAAAACCAGGTCCTTATCTTGTTCCTTAAAATCGCACGTTTGTCTGGTTTTATGATCGTTTCCATTTTTACCTCTTTTTGATTTCTTTTGATAGTGGATTTTTAGGGTTTATATGTCAGGGTGTTATAAGGAATTAACCTGACTACAAATAAAAACTGGAATTTTTTTAACTCGAATTTTCTATGTTTTTTATGACTCGAATTCTTATAACTCGAATTTTTATAACTGGAATTATTATAATTGGAATATTTTTTAATAGAAAGGTGCCAGACATATGCCTGACACCTATTAGATTGCACTGCCTGATATTGATTATTCACCAGGAGTGTAGTGGTCTAAAACGTCAATCCAGCTGCCGACGCTAAATGCAACTTCTGCGCAGTAAGCAGGATCTTCAAGAACAAGTTCACCTGTTGTTGTCCACCAGTCATATCCACGGTCATTCTTTGCAGGGAAGTCTGATCCTCCGCCAGTTGAATGCTGGAATGTTGTTTCGATGTCTTTTGCAACAGTTGGATTTGAAGAGTAGCCTCCCATATCTTTGCCCCAAGGCTCAAAACCTTTTTCTGTGCATGAGATATATGCGATGAAAGCGCATGCTGTCCAAGGAAGTGGGCTGTTTTTTGTTAGGAAGAGATAATGGCAGTATCCATAACCGCCGATGCCCTTATAACCATCCTGGTAAGCAGCTACATTGATGTTTTTAACTGAAACAGATGCAGATTCTTCAACTGAACGAAGTTTAGAATATACAAGGAGTCCTGACTGATCTGTAGCTGAAGCATCAACTAAAGTGTTGCAGATAGGGCCGTCATCTGTCTGCTCGTTATAATTGTTTACCCAAAGTTTGATCCAGGCAAGGGCATAAGCACCATTTGCACCGAGGCCAAGGTCTGCGGCGTCAGCCTGCATTTCTTTTATAGTTGGTTCAAAATAAGCTTTCTTTGTGTCATCTAAGGCATCATAAGCTTCCTTAAGCCAGTCTGAATATTTGTCCTGAGTAAGCATCATAAGGAAGTTTTTACCTACGATCTCTGAATCAACTCCCATATAAAGTGGATGTGATCCTTCATATACAAAGTCCCAGCAGTTGGTATATTTTGCAGAGCCTGTGTTGTTATACATAAATACTTTGTTAAGGGTCTGAAGAGGAAGGAATCCCTCGTAAGAATCAGGAGTTGTATTATTGGCTTCGGCCCATTCCTTAGGAATATAAGTCTTTAAAATGTCTGTATCTACCATCTTTGTCTGTATCTGATTTCCGTCCTGGATCAGAGTCATGGCAAATGTTCCTTCGGTCTTTAGAGAATCAGATGTAAGCTGTTCAAAGATCTTATTGTTCTTTGGCTGCTGCCACTCAAACTCTAAGGTGTAATTTGGGTCGATAGTCTGAAGATATTCGATGAATGAAGGGAGGGCACTCTTGCCTCGGCTTGAGTTACCTACACCATAGAATGTTTTGCCGTTTGACTCTTCAATGGCTTTTTTTGCAAGCTCTTCCATCGTCATAGTCTCGGCTTCTGCTATGATAGCATCAATACCGGTAAGTTCAGCCGTATCTGCCTTTTTGTCGTCCTTGGCATCAGAAGATGAATTTGCCGGATCATTGTTATTTGCAGGGGCAGATGTGTCTTTAGCTGCTCCATTGCATCCAGTAAAAGCTGTTGCAACGAGTGAAATAGCCATTACTGTAGATAAGATTTTTTTTCTCATTTTGTGCCTCCTTAATATTTCGTTTCGCATTAACTTTTTGCTTATGTTTATATTATAATTATGCAAAAGAAATATTTTGAGAGGACAAAACTGATATTTTTTGTAAAAAAGCAACAAGTTTTTAGCAGAGTCCTTTTGACTGATAATCAGAAGGTGACTTGCCTACAAGTTTTTTAAAGGTGTTAGAAAAATATGCAATATCCTGATAACCGGATTTTTCTGCAACTTCATAAACTTTTACCTGAACATCCTTTAGATAGTCCATAGCTTTTCTTATCCTGTAACGGGTCAGATAGTTATTGATGCTGATATCAGTTTCTGCTTTAAAAAGACGGCTGATATGTCCCTCACTTACTCCCATGGATTCTGCGAGTTTTCCAATAGAAAAGTTAGTATCAGGATAATGATCCATTATATATTCAATAGCTGTTATGACATACTTATTTTGAATCTCATCCTTTGACTTTATAGGGATAAGTGAATTTTCAAGTTCTGATTCCTGAATATCAGCATTGCTGTGAAGGTGAAGAAGGCGCTGGATAGAAGCTTCGAGTTCGCCATCATCAAAGGGCTTTAAAAGATAATCAGAAACGCCTATTCTGATTGCCTGTCTTGCATATTCAAATTCATTATAGGCAGTAAGAAATATGATCCTGGTATTAGGATGCTTTTCGAGCAGCTTAGCAGCAAGTTCTATACCGTCCATTTTAGGCATGCGGATATCAGAGATGACAAGATCCGGACAGAGTTCGTCAGCAAGTTCTAAAGCTTCTTTACCGTTTGAAGCTTCTCCTACAACCTCACAGCCTATAAGGGCCCAGTCAGTTTCGCTTTTTATACCAAGTCTTACATATTTTTCATCATCTACAATAAGTACAGATGTCATTTAAATATTCCTCTTCTTTCATTTACAATAAGTACAGATGTCATTTAAATATTCCTTTTCTTTCATTTACAATAAGTACGGATGTCATTTAATCATTCTTCATCTTTAATTATGTTAAAGGTTCATTTTCTGAATAAGGGAGGGATAATCTGATCAGAGTTCCTCCGCTTTCTGGTCTTAAAGCAGTGATTCCGTATTCAGATCCATAATAAAGTTTTAATATATCATTTACATTTTTTAGACCTATATGTCCATTGAGGCTTCCTTTTTCACTGTTCTGGATCGCAAGGATCATATCATCACTGATGCCGCAGCCGTTATCTTCTACAGAAATGATAAGGCATTCGCCATTTTTTATGGCGCTTACAGTTATCTTTCCATCGTCCTTATCTTCAAGGCCATGGATTATAGAGTTTTCCACAATAGGCTGAAGTATGAGTTTTGGGATTATGGCATTTAAAATGTTATCCACCACATCTATCTTAAGCAGGAAGCGGTTATCAAAACGTATCTGCTGTATCTTGCAGTAACTTTCCACTAAAGATAATTCTTTGGAAAGAGGACAAAACTGATTTTCTGATATACTGGTTCTTAGGATCTGGGCAAGGGAAGCTACAAGGGTTGATACTTCAGGTATATTGTTTGCTTTTGTTACCCATTTTATCGTATCAAGAGTGTTGTAAAGGAAATGAGGATTAAGCTGGGACTGCATCATGGCGATGCGGGTCTCATTTATCGTCCTTTCCTGCGCAACTCTATCATCCATTGTTTCTTTTAGCTGGGAGGTCATTTTGTTAAAGCCTTCCGCGAGCTGATGGAATTCATCATTGATATCGAGATCGATTATTGTTTCAAAATCACCATTTCTAAAACGTTTCATACCCTGTGAGAGTGTGCTGATAGGTCTTGAAAGGTAATTACTCAGCTGCCTTGCGATTATAAGACAGACTAAGATGCTTATAAGAGCTTCTATTATCAGGATCTGATACGCAACTTTACTGGAAGATTCGTCTAAGGCAGGTGGAGTGATATAGATGGATATTAGTCCTGTTTCTCCTATTTCGCTCATATAAATATTATTATTTGAATCATGATCATAGGCAATATGAGAAAAAAGATTTTTCTTTATTGCGGCCAGTTCATTTCCATTCTTCGCAGTTCCTAGCTGAGAATAAGGTCTGAAATATGCATCAGTAAGTATAAAGCCGTCTCTGGCATTTATCTTATCCTGCAATCTCTGGGCGATAACATTTTGCTTTACTCTGATAACGGCATAGGCCGCTTTTTCAGTGGTATTTAGCTTTAAGCAGAACAGGATATCCGGATCGCTGGAACTATTAGTTGGATCTAAACTATAACAGACCTTTCCTTTTCTTCTTTCTGCTTCGGCTAAAATGGAATAATTATCCGGAAGTTTTATAGAAAGATTAGAGGAGTCAGTGGAATACCTGCATTCAGATCCCTGATAGATGGAAACGGATGCGAAATCCTTTATATCCGCTGATATCTCATATATAGATGAATAGACTTTAATGGTGGTAACATTTTTCTTATTCAGGGCTTTTATTATTGTATCCGAAACAGAAAGGTCATAAAGAACCTGAGAAATCATAGAAAAGTCCTGATATAACTGACCTGTGAGTTCTTTATTTTGTTCTATGTTTCGTTCTTTATAGTCAGAGATCAGTTTATTCTGGAAGCCCTGTATAGTGAAAATGCTACCGGTTATCAGCATGATAAGTGTTATGGTAAGCAGAACAAAAAATATCTGATTTTTGAAGGAACTTCTTATGACAGATTTAATCTTCATTTATTTAATCCTCCTTCTTTTTATCAGAAGAAGAGGCTTTTATCTCGCTCCAAAGGGCAAATGCTTCTGCTTCTTCACTGGCAGATTTTTCCACATCAAAGTTTATCATTTTTGCTTCTTCAAAATCAGGATTTAACTCGAGGTCTGTTCTTACAGGTCTTCTGTAAAATGTATCCATGGCGTATTTCTGAGTATCGTAACTTACAACAAAATCAATGAACTTTCCTACATTATAGCTGTGAGGGGCATTTTTAAGCATGGCAATACCATCAGGAACTGCGGTTGTACCGTCGGCAGGATAATTCATTTCAATATCATAACCCTGATCTATATACTTTAAGGCGGTTTCTTCTAATGTGATACCAATAAGGCAGCTTCCGTCCGAAACCTTGGGGATGATATCGCCTGAAGATAAAAGCATATTATCTCCTACTTGTTCATAGAGGCGTGGTATAAGGGTTTTGTAGGATTCTCCTAAGACCTGCTCCATAGTAGATATTATGGTGTAACTTGTACCGGAATTATAAAGGTCTGCAAAAGCCAGCTTTCCCTGCCATTTTTTATCAAAAAGATCTGACCATTTCTTTGGAGAAGAGGTCGATGTGACAAGTTTTTTATTATAGATAAAAACTATAGGAAGTTCTGTAAAGGCTGTCCACTGGCCCTCTGATGAGGTATATACAGAATCTAAGGACATGCTTTCGTTGGTCCTATAAGGAAGAAATGAATCTTTTGAAGCTTCGTAGCTTTCTATTCCTCCTCCGAACATGATGTCACACTGGCCGTTTTCAGAGGCATTTATTGCGGCCTGCATCATTTCAGCGGTTCCGCCTGCATGGATTTCAACCATTATGCCTGTCCGGTTTTCAAATTCTGTTATGATAGGAAGATATACTTCTTTCTTATGTGATGTATAGACTATCAGTTGTTCTTCTTCAAGAACATCATATTTCTTTGAAAAATCATCTATCTCGGACTGCCTGTTATTCTGACATCCATATAAAAATACAAGGTTGTTTATGATAAGGATCAGGCAGATGATCTTTTTAAAGCTTTTGATATTCTTATAGTTTTTTATCTTCTTTAAGCTTTTATTATTCTCGAGGTTTTTTATTTCGTCAAAGCTGAATTTATGAAAAAATTTTAATGACATTTTATTCCCATCCAATTAATATAGTTTAAGCTGATGTTAGCATATTTTTTTATGTGTGTTAAGCGTAGTTAAAAAATCTAAAAAATTAGTGTTCTATTATTAAAATGTGTCTGGCCATGATATAATGAATGCTATAGTGGAGTTGGATAGAATGTTATGTCAGTTTAAAAAAATCAGCTTTTGGGGGGCAAAGGCAAAAGATGAGATATGATAGATTAAAAAATAAAAGATTTTTATATGCTGTCTGTATCATCCTGATAGGTATAGTACTAAATTTCATTGGATTTCTGATAACAGAATCTGCGAATAATGCTTTTAGGTTAGAACTTATCGGGACTGTTTTTGCTGCGGCTTTTGGTGGCTATCTTCCAGGTATTACTACAGGTTTTATAACCAATCTCTTATTGAGTCTTAAAGATTATAATCAGCTTTCTTATGGTTTTATCAATATTACAATAGCGTATTTTACAGTATTGCTTGTCCATAAAGGCCTATTTGATAAGCTTTGGAGGGTGTTTGTTGTGATTCCGGTTTTTAGTTTATATTCAGAATCACTTAATTTTCTCGTGGCTTTTTTATTTGGTGAGGTAAAAGGGAAATTTATCAATAATCTTTTATGGGACCTTTTTGGAAAAACAGTTATATTCTTACTTGCATATAGTTTGTTATTTCTATTTAAAGATAAAATATCAATAAAAGAAAGATATGTTAAATATATCAATAAGAATAAAAAATGCAGGATCATTTCCATCAGGGCAAAGATCGTGATGATCTTAACAGGAATCTGTATCATTATCGCCCTGGCTATAAGTTTTGTGGCATATAGGCAGTTTAGAGACGAAGTGATAAAGGAACATATCAAGTTAGGACAGGGTGCCACTAATCTGATCATTAACAGGATCAATGTTGACAATATTGATAATTATATAAATAAAGGCCATGATGCGGATGGCTATGATCAGATGGAAAATTATCTTTATTCCTTAAAGAAGAATTATCCAGATATTCAATATATATATATTTACAGGATGTTAGAAGATGGAGTTCAGGTTGTATTTGACTTAGATACAGCGGAGTTTGAAGGCGATGAACCAGGAGATATGATCGATTATGAGGAGAGTATGTACGCCTTGAAAGACAGATTCTTAAGAGGTGAGGAGATTGAAGCTACTATATCTGATGATGTCTATGGTTTTGTACTTTCAGTCTATTCGCCAATCTATAACAGGGCGGGACAGGTAAGCTGCTATGCCTGTGTGGATTTTTCTATGAATGTTTTAAATGTATCTATTGTGACGATGATCATCCGTATCATAACTATATTTATAGGTTTTATGCTTCAGGTTCTTGCAATTTGTATCAAGGTAATGGAAGATAATATCATTCAGCCTGTAAATGCCATGGCTGACTGCCAGGAGAGCTTTGCATATGATAGTGAAGAAGAAAGAATAAAAAATATAAAGAAGATACAGAAGTTAAAGATAAATACAGGAGATGAAATAGAAAATCTTTATAATGCCATAATAAAGACAACGGAAGACAGTATGGGCTATGTTGAGAATCTTAAAAATGCTCAAAAAGAAGTTAAGGAGATGGAACAGAGAGTATCTGAGATAAGTGTTGAAGCTCATACAGATGCTCTTACCGGAGTCAATAATAAAATGGCATATCAGGAAATGAGTGATTATCTGACAGATTGCATCAAAGAAGGAAATGCAGAGTTTGCGATTGGAATGATCGATCTGAATCATTTAAAAAAGATAAATGATATATTTGGGCATGAAAAAGGTGATCTTTATCTTAAAGGGACCTGTAAGATGATCTGTAAGATATATAAAAATACTCCGGTCTATAGGTTTGGAGGGGATGAATTTGTAGTTGTCCTTACTGGAAAGGCATATAAGCAAAGGAATGAAAAATGCCAGAAACTAAAGGAAGCTTTTATACAGTCCTCAATGGATCTTAACAGACCAGAGTGGGAAAGATATTCAGCAGCTATCGGAATTGCAGAATATGATCCGGATCAGGATAAAGATGCAGCGGATGTATTTAAAAGGGCCGATGAGCTTATGTATAAAGATAAGGTCGAGATGAAAGCAATCAGAATAGATTAAAAATAGAGTGAAAGAAAAAGCAGGAGGCGAAGGGCTTTGAATACTAATGACGATAAAAAAATGGAAGAATCCGATAAAAGCCTGGTGCATGGTCATTACCATTCACCGGAGCATAAGAAGAAAATGCTTAATAGAATGTCGAAGGCTATAGGACATTTGCAGAAGGTAAAGAATATGATGGAAGAGGATGAAGATTGTGCTGATATATTAACTCAGCTTAGTGCAGTTGAATCTGCTCTTCATAGTCTTGGAAAAGAGATAATAAATGAACATATGACTCATTGTATAGTACATGCCATAGAAGATGGTGATACAAAAGCAGTCGAAGAATTCCAAAAAGCGATTAAAAAATATCTTTAATAATAAAAGGAACCCCCACCCCCGCTTGTGGGGGTATTTTTATTTTATTAATATTTATCTGTCGAAACGTATTTTATGAAGCCATTTGAAATGAGAAATACAAGAGATGGAAAATGCGAAAATCATTTTGAATGAGGAATACGAAAATTGTGAAAAATGGGAAAAGAGGTAGGATAAATGCATATTCCTGAGAATTATCTATCCCCAGCAACCTGCGGGATAATGGCTGCTGCAATGGTTCCGGTATGGACTCACGCAGTAAGAAAAGTTAATAAAGAATTACCAAAGGAGAAAATTCCATACATTGGCGTGGGAGCGGCATTTTCGTTCCTTGGAATGATGTTTAATGTGCCGCTTGTTGGTGGAACAACCGGTCATGCAGTTGGAGGTACTCTTATAGCGCTTTTATTTGGACCAAATGCTGCCTGTCTTGCGGTTTCTATTGCACTTCTTATTCAGGCATTGTTATTTGGTGATGGTGGAATACTAGCCTTTGGAGCTAATTGCTTTAATATGGCTTTTGTGCTTCCATTTGTAGGATACGGAATTTATAGACTTATCACAAAAAATAAGGAAAGTTCGGGACTTAAGATAACAGCTGCTGCGGTGGCTTCTTATATTGCTTTAAATCTTGCAGCTCTTTGTGCAGCTATAGAATTTGGCATTCAGCCACTTCTCTTTAAGGATGAGATGGGTCAGGCAATTTATTGCCCGTATGACCTTTCAATTTCAATCCCTGCTATGATGATACCTCATCTTCTTGTGGCGGGCTTTGTGGAAGCAATATTTACAGTTGCCATTTTTGCTTTTGTAAAAAAGACTTCTCCAGATCTTATATTTGAAAATATTGAAAAAGAGAATGAAAAAAAGAAGAAACATATACCAGTATTTGCGTTAGTTGCTTTTCTCATTGCTGCTACACCACTTGGACTTCTTGCAACAGGAACAGCGTGGGGTGAATGGGGCAGTGATGAAATAGCAGAAATCGTTACAAATGGTAATAAGTTAGGTTATACTCCATCAGGCCTTCTGTCAGGATGGTCGCTTGAGTCGGTGATGCCAGATTATACTTTAAATGGCGTCAATGAAACTGTGGCATACATTCTGTCAGCGGTTATAGGAGTAGCTATACTTATCATATTCTTTAAATTATTATCTATACCAATGAGAGGTAAAAAAATTAATGCTTCCGGAGTGGATGAATAATAAAGATGAATATATGCCGCTTAAAGATGGCGGCATATTTATTTTAAAAACAATTAGATCATTAGGAAAAGTAATGTCAAGAATACGGATCCAGAAAGGGCATGAAAAAGAAAAACACCTGCCTTCTTTATTTAAGTTATTTCTTACATTTGCTATAATAATACTTATTTCAATAGTTAAAGAAAAGATGGTCATTATGGCAGTGATGGCGGGAGTACTTATTTATCTTGCCAGCTGGCCAGCTATGGATATCTGGAACATTTTAAAGGCAGGACTTATGGCGGCATTTTTAACAGGAATCTTTCTTAGTGCTGCTATCTGTTTATGGCCAGAGGGACTTATCAATTATATGATGTTGATCTTAAAAGTGTTTTTAAGTGTCATCTGTCTTAGTATCTTCAATCATACAACTCAGTGGAATCATATAACCAGGGATTTAAGAAGGATACATGTTCCGGGAGTGGTCATCTTTATACTAGATATTACGCTGAAATATATAGTGCTGTTTGGTCGGCTCATAACTGATCTTCTGACTTCTTTGCAGCTTCGCTCTGTGGGGAAAAACAATAAAAAATATAATTCCATAGGCGGAATCATGGGAGTAACATTTATCAGAGGAGCAGAGATGAATAAGCAGATGTATGAAGCTATGTTGTGTAGAGGTTTTTCTGATGATTATGAGATCTGATATGAATATTATAGAAGTTAAGGGTGCAGGTTTTAGTTATGCTGAAGCCGGGCACCCTGTTTTTAGTGATGTCAATTTAAGCGTCTGTGAGGGGGAGTGCGTACTTATAGAAGGGGAAAATGGCTCTGGCAAAACTACTCTTTTCAGGATATTAAATGGTCTGTCCTTTTTAGACAAGGGAAGCTATAAATTTGATGGAGAAGAAATAAACAGAAACTATCTAAAGGATAATAAAAGAGCCAAGTTATTTCATAAGAGAATCGCATATCTTTTTCAGAATGTGGACGTGATGCTCTTTAATCAGAGTGTTTATGATGAAGTTGCCTTTGGACCAAGACAGATGGGCTTAAGTGATAAAGAAGTTAATGAAAGGGTAAAAGACTGCCTTAAGATTTTTGATATTGAAGATTTGAAAGACAAGGCTCCTTATCATCTTTCAGGTGGACAAAAGAAAAAGGTAGCATTTGCATCTATTCTTTCACTTAATCCGGAACTGATCATATTAGATGAACCGGAAGCAGGGCTTGATAAGGTTTCGAGAGAGAAGATGATAGAACTTTTACTGGATCTAAAAAAAGCAAAAAAAACGCTCATAATCGCAAGCCATGATGAAGAAATTAAGAAAAGACTTAATAGCAAAATTTTTAAACTTGGATTATAATCATTTTTAGGTTAAAAAACATAAGTTATAAGGTGAAAGCCCTCTTCATATAAAAAAGAAACAGGGACTTAACTTTGACAATTAATTAATTTAAAAAGAGGTTTTTATGAAAGCATTAGTATTATCAAGCGGCGGTGTTGATTCGACAACAGCACTTGCTTTAGCTATCAGTAGATTTGGAAAAGAAAATGTTATTGCGCTCTCGGTTTCATATGGACAGAAGCATGATAAAGAAATTGAGGCTGCAAAAGCAGTGGCAGCATATTATGGAGTTGAACAGATCTTTCTTGATCTTAGCAAGATTTTTGAATATAGTAATTGTTCTTTACTTAAACAGTCAACAGAAGAAATCCCAGAAGAAAGTTATGTAGAACAGATAAAAGAAACGAAGGGGGAAAAGCCTGTAAGCACCTATGTACCATTTAGAAATGGACTTTTCCTCTCAACAGCAGCAAGTATCGCTTTAAGTAGAGACTGTAGTGTGATCTATTATGGCGCCCATGCAGATGATTCGGCAGGATTTGCTTACCCTGACTGTTCTCCTGTATTTAATAAAGCTATGAGTGATGCTATTTACGAAGGCTCAGGCCATCAGTTAAAGATAGAAGCACCATTTATAGGGATTAATAAGGCTGGAGTTGTTAAGATGGGACTTGAACTAAATGTTCCATATGAACTGACCTGGTCATGCTATGAGGGCGGAGATGTCCCATGTGGCAAGTGTGGAACATGTATCGACAGAGCAGCGGCATTTGCAGCAAATGGAGTAGTGGATCCGGCTTTAAAAAAATAAAATCAGGATAAAAAAGTAATGAAAAATGAAGCGACAAATAAAGAAGCAATAGAAGAAAAAAAAGAGACAGAAGGTAATATAAATAATAAGAGATATATTGCCATTATAATCAGCCTTCTTTTACTCTGCATACTTCTTACCCTTTCAAGAGTTTTGCTGGCTGGAAAGGCAATGAGCGAAAACAAGAAGAAAGACGATTATATAAAAAGATATGCTTTTGTAATAGAAAATATTTCAGATGAATATATGCTGAAAGTCTACGAAGCTGCAAAGGAAAAAGCAAAACAGGATGGCATATATGTAGAACTTATAGGTGAAAAATTACGAGGTAATTATTCGCTTTTAGATTATCTTAGTATTGCGATAGCTTCAAAACCGGATGGGATAATCCTCGAGGGGAATGACTCTTTAGAAATGAGGAGAATGATAAAACAGGCCGATGATGAAGGAATACCTGTAGTCTGTGTAATGTCAGATTCCATAAGCAGTAAGAGAAAAAGCTTTATCGGTCCAAATTATTACGATCTGGGTAAGTTATATGGTTCTGAGATATATGATATAAACAGATCAAAGGATCAGAAGTGTGTGATCAAGATGCTGGGCAGAGACACGATGCCGGAGAACAATAAGAATAATATCTTTCAGGGAACTCAGATGCAGCTTAATTCTATAGTAGGAGACTATCAACTCGATATATTAACAGTAAGTTCCGAAAGTGTTCTCGCAATGGAAGAGGATATAAGAACACTTATTTATAATGATGAAGATGAAACAAATATTTATATATCCCTTGATCCAGAGATAACTAAATACGTTTATCAGGCCCTGATAGATTATAATAAGATGTCAAAGGTTGATTTTATAGGTTATTACACTACTAATAATGTCCTGCAAGGCATAAAAAATGGAACGCTGGATTCAACTATCACTTTGGAGCCGGCGGCTTTAGGGATTACCAGTGTAGATGCCATTTCAGAATATCTGCAAAACGGTTTTGTAAGTTTTTACCTGCCTATAGAAACTAAATTAATAAGCAAAGAAAATATAGATGAGTATTTAAAAGATGCTGAATAGAGAGAATAGTATAAAAATAAGAATTCATAATTCCCTTAAGGGGCTTTCAGTAAGAAGGCAGCTCTCATTCTCTTTTGCTCTGACCGTCGCTATAATACTTATAGTCAATATAGCTGTGTTTCTTATAATTGATGGAGAGTTAAAAGGTTATGATGAGGCTTATTCAAGTAATAAGTATAATAGTATCTTTTCCGAAAAAATAGAGGCGGTACAGAGTAGTCTTACAAACTATGCGCTTACTAAAAACTCAATATCCATGGAAGAATATTATAAAAATATTGAGGACTTAAAGACTACAGCAGCTGATATGGTTTATAGCGAAAATGATGAAGTCGTATGGGGGATGCAAAAAGACTTAGTTGCTATGACAAATGAATATATTTCCCTTACATCGGAGACCGTTCAGAATAAACGAGGGGGAAATGTACTTAAATATAAAGAAAGCTATGAGAATGCTACAGCAGTTTTTAATTATATAAAGGACTATCTATATGCGATAAATATAGCCCAGTTCCAGCAGAATAATGATAAATATGCTGCTTTAAAGGACTCGATGCATTACCTTGAAATAAGCAGTATATTAGTGATCATTCTCGTTACCTGTTGTACATATACAATGCTTGCTTATTTTGCTTCCCGTGTAACGGATCCTATTGCAAAACTGGCTCAGAATGCGAAAGAGATTTCTGAAGGGAATTTTGATGTAAAGATAGGATCTAAAGATAGAAAGGATGAAATAGGAGTCCTTTCAAGAACATTTTCCAAGATGATCGTAAGTATTAAAGAATATATGGAAACGGGTAGGGGCTCGGTTAAAATGAGAGCCAAAACCGAAATAGAGGAATTAAAAAACAGGCAGGCAATAATAATTACCGAACTTCCTTATCAGGTAAATAAAGCCATGCTTATTACCTCTATAGCACAACTTGTTAAAGATAAAAAAAT
>CAMKMR010000018.1 GCA_946413945.1 uncultured Lachnospiraceae bacterium
AAGACCCATAACAACAGTAAATGGATAAATAGCCCCCATTACCATTGCCCCCAGTGGATCCTGAACTAACCATTTTGCCCCTTCTAATACCCAGCCTTCTAAACTGGCAAATATAGGACCTATTACCACAAAAGTAGTTAAAGCTGTTGCAAAAACAGTTAAAAGAGGAACTACAAAAAGATCTACCATTTCCGGTATAACTTTATGCAGGCCTTTTTCTATCTTACTCATAAACCATACTGCTATTATTACCGGAATAACATGCCCCTGATAGCCATGTCTTGCTACTGATCCTACTACATATGAACCTATCTTTAATCCTCCAAACAAGTGCCATCCTGGAATTCCAGGTATAGCAAGCCCTGAAGCGGCCCAGGTCCAGTCAGGATTTAAAGCCAGCTGCTGAGCCTCGTATACATATGGGTTCATACCATTTATTGGGATCATAAAGAATTTATAGATATTTTCCACAGAAGCTACATTCCAGCCATTTAGCAGTCCGCCATGAACCATCATAAGTCCAATAACTGCTCCTAAGAATATATTGCCACCGAAGACCCTTGCTGCCGAAATAGCTACTATAACCGGAAGAAATGCAAAAGCTGTATTAGCGACCATATCTAAGAATGCATACCAGTCAGTTTGAGAAAACGAAGGCATTGCTTTTCCAAGTGCTTCAATAATACCCATCATAAGGCCGGAAGCCACGATGGCAGGAAGGATAGGTACAAATACATCTCCTACAGTTTTCAAGGCTCTTTTCCATGCAGGTGCCTTTGCCGCTGCTGCAGTCTTAACATCTTCCTTTGTCGCAGCACTCATTCCTGAAACTTTTAAAAATTCTTCGTAAACCTTATTGACTGTTCCTGTTCCAATTATCAACTGAAGTTGTCCATTGGATTCAAACATCCCCTTTACGCCTTCGATATTTTCTAATGCTGCTTTATCAAGCTTACTGTTGTCAGCAATAACAAGTCTGAGTCTCGTAGCACAATGGGCTGCCTGTACAACATTTTCTCGCCCCCCAAGATTATCATAGATCTCTTTGGCACACTTTGAATAATCTAACGCCATCTTGTCTCCTTTCCAAAGCTTTATACCCAACTTTTAGATTGCCTTTTTACTGTAACCGATTTCACATTTATACTTTGATTATATTCCTGACTTTCTTTTGTGTAAATCGTCTTAATCTATAAGTTTTTCAATTTTTCTTTGTGCATTTCGCCCAAGACCATTTTTATAAAATTGTGAAAATATTTTCACAATTTTATTTCATGCAAAATCTACATTCTTATTATAGATTTTGCATAATAAAAGGCTGATAAAGATAAAATACTCATCTTTATCAGCCTTAAATCAGCTTTTTAACATATCTATTATATTATCATAGTCTTCATAAGCTTCCGGATACGCTCTTTCTGCACAATAATTGTGTGGTACCCTCTCTCTTATAACAAAATGAACATCAACCTTTGCTTTTTCAAACTGTTTCTTAAAACTTTCATACTTAGCAAAATTATATTCTTCATTACTATAAAAGAACCAGGTTTCAGGGAAATCAGTAAGGTTAAGCCCGTCACAAGTAAGCATATAATCCGGAATACCAAAACCATTGTAAGAAACTAAGCTTTTTACTTCAACAAGATGCCTTGGCGCCTGTGAATAATCCTTATTGGAATATTGTTTCATCCTATCCCATTCTTCCCTATCTTTTGGTGCACAACCAGGAGATATCAGCACCAAAAGATCCGGCATATCTATTGCAACATTTCTTTCATTTCTGTATACACACATCTCCAAAGCAAGAGTTGCACCGGCTCCAACACCATACAGATATACTTTTTCATAGCCACTTTTTTTACTTCCTTATAAGTCTGATAAAGCATGCGCACTGTATCTCTAATAGAATATTCCGGTGCCAGCGGATATCTAGGAAAATATACATCACTCTTAGTAAGCCTTCTCATCTTATTGGCCAGAGCCAGAGTTCTATCCGAAGCTTTAAAGACCATATAAGATTCACATATATAGATAATGGCATTCTTAGACCTTTTTTTTCCATTAAACTCCAGGACTTCAAAAAGTTCTTCATGAAGCTCACCATATCCAACTTCAACACCTACCCTATGTTTTTTACAGTTTTTCAGATTCTCAAGATATTTGCTTTTTTCCCTTCTCTTGTTAATCTGTCCGATTTCTCTCAATTTATCATCCGGTGGAAGCGCAAGTGTGGATCTTCTCTTTTCAGTTTTAATTTTTAATTTTGCTTTTAAAAGACCTAAACTCAATTTGAAAGCACCTCCATTTCACTTTATCCTCTCGACTTTTCCTGTATGATCTTATATTTCCCTTTATATTCTGACTTTTCCTGTATGATCTTATATCTCCCTTTATCCTCTCGACTTTCCCTGTATAGTCTTGCTTTAGCTTTACTAACTTAACTACCTTACTGTCCTTTAATAGTCTATTTTTCTTTTATATTTCCTGTTTAAGCTTATTTTTAATAAGCGCTCCAGATAGGATAAAGACTCGTAGAGTTCTGCTTCATCCAGATTCTTATCAGAAAAGCCTGCTTTTTCCAATGTTTTTTTAAATGAATCCAACTCTTCATCATCTAAGCCTTCGTTGTTTTCCTTTGCTCTTCTGTTAAGCTCTAAAAGCTGCTCCTTGTAGTTTACATAACGCTCAAGGCTCTTATCCCTCTTTCTAAGTTTCATAAGAGCATGAGAATAAATCAGTATAAGCTTATCTGAATTTTCAGCAGTTCTAAGAGCCTTTTTATATTTTATCTCCGGCAGAGTTTTAATAACGATCATTATAAATAAGCCTAATGCCATCATAACAAATACAGTATAAGCTAAAACATTCAGGATCTTATCACTCAGGTGGAAAGAAAAATCCTTTCCATTTGCCCCCGGATTCTGGTCAGTATAGTTAACATCAACACCATCTCCAAACCAGTCTCTAAATGCAGACCAGAAATCTTCTGCATCACTTTCTTCTTCCAAAAATGAAGCCGGTGTTTCCTCAACTACTTCCCAGCCCTTACCTTCAACATAAATCTCAACCCAGGCATGAGCATCTGCATCAGTAACATAAATAGATACAATCGCCGTTCTACCAAGCGCTGAATAACCAGAATAAAATTCATTATATACTGACTCCTGATTCATCATACCACTATTTAAGATCTGATCATAGGAAATAGCATACCCTTCACAATATCTGGCCGGTATTCCAAGTTGTCTGAAAACAAGAGTTGCCGCACTTGCAAAATGAGCACAATAGCCTTTTTGGTTTTCAAGGATAAAATAATTGATAAAATCCTGCTGTTTAGGAGTTGCCCCTGGTCTTATGGTATAAGGTATATTATCCTGATAATAGTCCGCAAGTTTCTCAGCAATTTCCATAGGATCCTTACAATCCTTAAGCCCCGCCCTATCAATAAGCTTCTCTACAGCCATCACATTTTCACCCGGAACTTCAAGATATTCTTTTACATTTTTTTCTATCTTTTCTTTTTCCTCTTCAGACCTCTCAATTATAAGGTTATCATCATCCAGAAGCGGATAATAGGTTATCTCGGATTCCTCTCCAAGTCCCATAATTTTTCCATCTTCTGAATAGTAAGGAGCTAAAAATGATACCCCCGCATCAGCATTCTTGATCTTCATTTTAGCCTTTGCAGTTTCTGAAGCTGAAGCTTCATAGTTCTTTCTAAGAGCCTCTGTCTCACTGTCTAAATAAGAACCTCTTTCAACATATTCAACAGTATCTACCCATTGATTTTCATAAGGCTGATATTCCTTACCCGTAAAGTTTTTTATATAAACTGTATTATGATCATAAGGTGTAAAATCCACAATTAAATCTGTCTGATAATCCAGCCTTATCGCAGATACTCCGCCTAATTTACCTGTAGCAAGGCCACCATGAGACTGATATTTGTTGAAAAGGCCTCCAACGCCAAGCATTATGACATTCTGCATAAGTTCCCTGGACGCTTCTTTATAAGGATTTTTCTTTTGTCTTATATCAAAGATCTGCTTATCATAAATAAGAGAAAGCCCCATAACAACAACAATTATGTATACTCCAACCATTATCAGTCCCTGTCTTAAAGATCTGTGATCAAGTCCATAACTTATGCCCTTTTTACTTCGTTTAAAAATATGATCATTTCTTGATAAACGATAATGTCCACCAGCTTTAATAGTTATAGACATTGCAATTCCCATTAATAGCATTATGGAGTAAACAAGCGCCGGTTCCTTCTGCAGATAAAAAGCTATCATATTTGCAGATACTGTTATAAAGATAGCCACCATATATCTTGCTCGTCTAAGGATATAGTTATTAAGAAGGATATTTGCTATAACACCTATTATACTTGCTGCAATAGTGATCGCTAAGTATCTGTCACTTATCCTTTCACCATAGTAAGTCATACCTTCTGTATTAAAATAATCAGAAGCAACCTCGATGGTATCATTTAAAACTGCATAGAAGCCTGAGTTTACATAATCTCTAAGTAATATCAGTAGCCCTGCATAAAATACGAAGAATAACAGATAACCCAGATTTTCCGATCTCCAGCTACGATAAAGAAAGGCACATATAACGGCTGTTATAAGGACTACGATATTAAATATCATATGATCAAAACCAGAACCTATGGCTGTAAGATAACTCCCTATTCCGCCCGCTGCAAGGAAATATACCATTATTCCCTTTATCAGAAGGGTAAGATATCTGCTTTCTTTTACATCATAGATTTCTTCCGGGATCTTAAGTCCTGCACATAAAACGACCGGACTTCTGTCTTCCTTAAGCCAGGCAGATCTTAGCCTTTTTCTTTCTGCTTTTCTCTCTGCTTTTGTCATATCTTTTTTAGTCCTGTTCGATGACTTCTGCATCTGCCTCACCGCCTTTAGCTGTAATGTGGACATAACTCCTTAATTCCGGATATATCGCCCTCATAAGTTCAATAGTCTTGTCGTTTTCCTTATATATGGAAGCAAAATACATCTCTAAAAATGTATCTGTCAGATCATCCATATTCATTATCTCATGTTCCTTAAATTCATATTCTTTATCACTCCAATAAAGAAATCTTGTGTAAACCCCTTCTTTTACCAGCATAAGACAGGTATTGTATGCAAGAGTAATGACCTTATCCACTTCATCCATAGATGGCGCAAGTTCAGCTACAAGAACCATCTGCTGATCAGACATGGATACTCTGTCCTTAACCATAAGGATATCCCTTTTAGCTGACAACTTCCAATGAATGCTCATAAGCTTATCTCCCGGAATATATTCTCTAACATCTGACACATCTGAAAAATCATGCCCTTTTTTCTTTGTCTCTTCACTTTCAGTCATTCCAAGAGTCATATCATTTAAACTCTTAAGTCCCTCACTGACATTTTCAGGGAAAATACAGATTTCATCATAACTATCTATTTTTTTTGAGATAGATATGATACCCAGCATGCTCCTTACAGTAAAACTCTTTACTGAAAACCTGTATCTTCCATTCATTGAAAATTCAACCGGGATATGCTGCTCATAATTTTCATGAAATCTTACAGGAAGTGATATTACAGTCGAAGCCTCACTGCCATAGAAAGCATTTTCTGTATCAAGCTTAATGGAAAGGTCAAAAGACATAAAAAACGCATTGTTATTTACAAGAAGCGCAATATAGGATGTATTTCCTCTGGTCTCCCTCTTTTCCAGACACTTCACTTCAAGGCTCAGCTTATTTCTTAAAACTATCACTCCTGTAAGGGAAATAGGGAGCACTAAAAGATAGAGAACTAATGCCATAAAAAGAAAATGATTTCGTAAGAACCAGTAACTGATCACTATCACTAATAGCTGTATAAGATATCCTATCAATCTTCCTATGTGAATTTTTGTTTTTAAATACATATTTTTTACCCGATCAATTTCTAGGTGCTGCAACTATTTCTATCAATCTTCTTATTGCTTTATCCATATCAAGGCCTTCTGCTCTTGCCCTTTGGCCCAGCTTTACTCTGTGTCCTAAGGTATCGCGGACAATATTTTGAACATCTTCGGCTATAACATAATCCCTGCCTTCGATAACCGCCATTGCCTTAGCCATTTTAAGCATAGCAATAGTTCCTCTTGGACTGGCCCCCATAGAAAACATCTCATTTTTCCTTGTTTCTTCAACAAGGCTTACAATATATTCATAAATATCATCTTTCACAAACAGCTCATTGGTCTTTTTTCTTAAGTCTATCAGCTCATTTAACCCGATAACCGCATTTAATGATTTAATTGGGGCAGCTGCATTTCCCTTAAGGATCTCAACCGCATCCTGATGAGAAGGATAGCCCATAGAAAGGCAGACCATAAATCTGTCAAGCTGAGACTCTGGAAGCATCTGTGTTCCAGAAGATCCATAAGGATTTTCAGTTGCTATGACTATAAATGGATCCGGTAAGGCTCTGGTCACTCCATCAACCGTTGCTGTTCCCTCTTCCATTACTTCAAGCAGGGCTGACTGAGTCTTTGGAGAAGTACGATTTATCTCGTCTGCCAAAAAGAGATTACAAAATACGGAACCTGGTCTGAACTCAAATTCCTTACTTGCACTATTAAACATCGAAAAACCAAGGATATCACTAGGAAGAACGTCTGGTGTAAACTGAACCCTCTTATAATCAAGACTTAAAGTCTTTGCAAAGGCTGTAGCGAGAGTCGTCTTACCTACTCCCGGAATGTCCTCCATAAGAACATGTCCTCCTGCTAAAGCTGCAGCTAAAACCTTTTTAACCACATCTTCCTTACCCTTTATAACTTTATTTACATTTTTTTGAACTTCTAAAATCTTATCTTCACTCATATATTCTCCCATTTCTTTTACTGGCCTTTAACTCTCTTTTGCTGGCTTTTTTCTTTCGACACAACTTTCTAATATGACCAAATAATCTTCACTTTTTTGTTAATATAATTTTAATACTATCAAAGCTTATATATCAACTTAAAAGAGCCTTAATTTTAGTTATTACACAGTTTTTTCACCAGTTATAATTGTATTTACATATTAATAAGGATATAATTGTTCTGAATATCCTATTTTTTAGGAAACTATTTTTTTGTACAAACATTTCATGACATAAATGTCAAAAGTCTAAAACCCACATTATTATTGCTTAAGAGGAGAAAAATATGAGAAAGACCAAAGTAATCTGTACAATCGGACCATCAAGTGAGAACGAAGAAACTCTTACAAAGCTCTGCCTTGCCGGCATGAACATTGCTAGACTTAATTTCTCTCACGGAACACACGACGAACACAAGAAAAAATTTGATCTTATTAAAAAAATCAGAAACAAGCTTAACATGCCTATCGCCATCATGCTTGATACAAAAGGACCTGAATACAGGATCAAAACTTTCAAGGATCATAAGATTGAACTTAAAGAGGGCGATACATTTATCTTTACAACAGATCTTATCGAAGGTGACCAGACTCGCGTTTCTGTAAACTACGACGGCCTCATCAATGACTTAAATGTTGGCGACAAGATTCTTGTTTGTAACGGTCTGGTTAATTTTGAAGTTGAGAAGCTCGAAGGTAATAACGCCATCTGTAAATGCTTAACTGGCGGTGTCCTTTCAGACAGAAAGAGCATGAATTTCCCTAACAAGGTTATGAATCATGATTTTCTTAGTGAAGCTGATAAGGAAGACATCCTCTTCGGTCTTGAAAATGGAATCGAGTTTGTTGCTGCTTCTTTCGTTTCAAGAAAGCAGGATGTTGTTGACCTTAGAGCTTTCCTTGATGCTAATGGTGGTGATGACGTAGATATCATAGCAAAGATTGAAAACAGATCCGGTGTAGATAATATCGATGAGATATGTGAGATTGCCGATGGCATCATGGTTGCCCGTGGTGATCTTGGCGTGGAGATTCCTGGCGTGGAAGTTCCTTCTATCCAGAAATACCTTATCACTAAATGCCGTATGCTTGGCAAGCGTGTTATCACTGCTACTGAAATGTTAGAGTCTATGATTGAAAAGCCACGCCCTACAAGAGCTGAGGTTTCTGATGTAGCTAATGCCGTTTATGACGGAACATCAGTTGTTATGCTTTCTGGTGAGACTGCATCTGGTAAATATCCTGTTGAAGCAGTTAAGACCATGGTTGAGACAATTGAATTTACAGAAAAAAATATTCATTACAAGAGAAGATTTAACAATACCCAGGTTGAGATCCACAATATCCTTGATGCCATTTCTCATTCAACATGTTCAATGGCTATCGATGTGGATGCAAAATGCATCGTAGTTAATTCCCTCTCAGGAAGAACAGCTCGCATGGTAAGCCGTTTCCGCTGCCCGGTTGATATCATTGGTATGACAACTTCTGAAAAGATCTGGAGAAAGCTTAACATGAGCTGGGGCGTTACACCTGTCCTTTGTGGAACATATGATTCCATGGAATCAATGTTTGCAAATAATATCCGCGAAGCAAAGAGAGTATTCGGGCTTAAAGAAGGCGATAACATCGTTCTTACAGGCGGTATCATGAATGGAGAAAGTGGAAACACAAATATCATCAAGGTTGCAACTATCGACTGATCTCAGATTGCAATTATTAATCTTGGTCAAAGACTATGATAAGCTTGGGAGGGTTTGCTTATGAATGAGTGGTCAAGAGAAACACTTTTTAAACAAATAACTAATGAAAATGAGCTAAGACCCTTATATGAAAGCATCCAGAACTCAGCATATAAACAGTCTTTTCATATACAGCCGATATCAGGATTATTAAATGATCCTAATGGTTTCATTTATAAAGAAGGCCTTTGGCATCTCTTTTATCAATGGTTTCCTTTTGGTCCTGTTCACGGTTTAAAGCATTGGTATCATGTAGTTTCTTCGGATCTTATACACTGGAAAAATCTTGGAGTTGCTTTAAAGCCAGATACATTTTTAGATAATAAAGGCGTTTATTCCGGCTCAGCGCTTTCCGTAGGTGACGATATATATCTTTACTATACAGGAAATCACAGAAGCGAGGATTGGGTCCGTACTCCTTATACATGTCTCGCTAAGCTTTCTTTAGATGGAACAATAACTAAAATAAAGGACGCTTTATTTGGTCCGGTAAAGGGCTTTACTGATAACCAGCGAGATCCAAAGATCATTCATAATAAGGAAGATGGCAGATATTACATTCTGCTTGGCGCAGAGGACGAACATAATAAAGGCTGTCTTCTGCTTTTTGGGTCTGATCATCCTGACAGAGATTTCAGCTTCATCAACAAGGTTTTAGTTCCAGGCTATGAGAACTTCGGAAATATGTGGGAGTGTCCTTCCATAGAAAGATTTGATGATAAGGATGTCCTTTTCATCTGTCCTCAGAATATCTTTCTTCCAGGCAGAAGTTATGCTAAACACCACAACGGCTATATCATTGGCCATATGGACTATAGCGAGGCCGTATTTCTTCCTGAAGGTTCATACCATGAACTTGATCATGGTTTTGATTTTTATGCAGCCTCATGCGCTGCAAATACAAAATCCTGCGATAAAAAGATACTTATAGGCTGGATGGGAAATTCAGATTGCACTTATCCTGTAACCGACAATGAAAGCTGGTCCGGCTGCCTCACCCTGCCAAGAGAGTTAAAACTTGGCGACAGGCGTTTGATCCAGACTCCTGTCCCTGGTCTTAGCGCCCTTCGAGTTAAAGAGCTAGATCCGTCTTCAAAAGACCTGCCTGCTAAAGCAGAGTTTGAAATAGAAACAGATGGAAAAGACTTCTATCTATCCCTATTTAAGAACAGAAGGTCAAGAGGACTTATGATATCCTTTAATTCTTATTCTAAGAAATTGGGGGTTGATAGATCAGGTCTTAGCAACAGATTTAATACCGACTGGGGCGAATCAAGAACCCTGGTACTTGAAAAAGAGCTTACCCATTTAAGGATCTTTATAGATCATTCCTCTTTAGAGATTTTTGTAAATAATGGTGCAGCTGTAATGTCTTCAAGGATCTTTCCAACTGAACATGAAACTCAGTTCGAAATTTCTCCAAATGCAGATTTCAAACTTTGGGAACTTGCTGATTCTATGGAGAATAATTTTATACTCTGAAAAATTAGTATTTCAGATGTATTTTTTATGTATCTTTCTATAAGCGAACAATTTACTATGATGAATCGGCATACAGCTTAATGTTATATGAAATAATAAGGAGCGGTTTTTAAAAACCGCTCCTTATTATTTCTTCATACAGGCTGTCAGCCGTGCTGACTATTAGATCTGCTCCTTTTTTACTAAGAAACTCCCTATCTCTAAAGCCCCAATCACAGATGATAGATCTCATATTTACATTTTCTGCAGTCAGCATATCAATCTCCGAATCTCCTATATAAAGCGATTCATTTACTTCTACCTCAAGTAACTCCATAGCTTTTCTCAGCATATCAGGAGCAGGTTTTCTCTTTATTTCAGGCTTTTCTCCAATGGCAACATCAAACAAACCTGTGAATACTTCATCTGACAGCTTCTTTACTGCAATATCCGGCTTATTTGAAACCACCGCTGTCTTTATACCTTTTTTCCTAAGCTTTTCAATCATCTCTTTTATCCCTGGATATGGTCCCGTCAGATTATTGCAATTCTTGGAATAATAAGGCATATAAATATCCTGTATCCTGTCTATTTCTTTTTCATCAAAATCCATAACTTCCTTTTCCCTATCCGTACCTATAAGAAAAAGTTCCTCCTTACTCTTTCCTTGCTCTGATGCAAGCCCCCTTTTAATAGCAACTCTTATACCAGACCCAAAAAATATCTTTGTATCACGATCACTATAAGACGCCTTATGACCAGTTTTTTCAAACGCATAATTAATCGCATTAGTAAGATCAGAAAGAGTATTAAGAATCGTTCCGTCCATATCGAAAAATACAGCTTTTATCATATCAAGTCTCCCTTACTTCTATCTCATGTATTTCCTTTTGTTCGTCAATAGCCTCATCAAAACCCCTTAAAGCATCAAAAGGAGCAAAGATCTTAGCCCTGTCTTTTATTGACATAGAAGGATGTCTTCTCGAAAAGTCATCATCAATATGTTTTGGCCTTTCCTTATCAATTATATCACTATAATCAAGCTTCATGCCTTATGCCCCCCTATCTCTTTATTCCTGTCTCTGGCTGTGGCTCCCTCCAAAAGATTTGTTCCTCTAAGAACCGCATTCTTTCCATATTTAGACTTTAACTCTAACATGGCTTTCTGTATCTTTTTTTCCTTATTCAGTTTCTCCTGATCCGTAAAAAGATCCATCTGATAAAATGTATCTTCTTCCTTTTTTACATCATTGGCATTTATATACATCCTTCTTACAGAAAGATTTCTATCTACTATCTCATCAAACAGCTTAAGAGTATTATCTATTATCTGCCTGCTGGAGCTTGTATAATTACTGAATTTTACAGTTCCATGTGCATGTTTTGGGACTGTTCTTCCATATCTGTCTAAAACAACTTCACCCTTAAAGATTCCATTTTCAACTTCCTGTTTATCATAACCTATTTCTAGAGTTATAGAATTTGTCACCAGATTCTTATCTACAAGGCGAAGCGCCATGATCTCTGCCATTTCATCTATAACGATCCTTGCTTTTTCAAAACTATAAGGACATGAAAGCACCTGCCCTTCCGATAAGGATTGTGTCGACGGTTTATAAGCCTTGATATCTTTCATAGTAACAGGCTCTATCCCAAAAGCATGATCTATAAGTATTTCTGCATCAATGCCAAAGATTTTATAAAAACGCTCTTCATTTATAAGCGCCTGCCTCACAACGTCTCCCATGGTATACATACCATATTCTGCCAGCCTTTTTGCTGTTCCCGGTCCGGTTCTCCAAAAGTCTGTAATAGGTTGATGCCCCCACATCTCTTTTCTAAAGGACATTTCATCAAGTTCCGCGATCCTTACTCCGTATTTATCTGCAGGCATATGCTTAGCTTTAATATCCATCGCAATCTTAGCCAGATAAAGATTACTTCCTATCCCCGCTGTAGCTGTTATACCTGTATTCTTAAGCACATCATGGATCATATCCATTACCAGTTCATGAGCAGTCTTATCATATGTATTAAGATAAGCTGTCAGATCTATAAATACCTCATCTATGCTATATACTACTATATCCTCATGGGATACATACTTAAGATATATTTTATATATCTCAGCGGATTTTTTAAGATAATGAGCCATCTGAGGTCTTGCGATTATATAATCCACCTTCTTTTTTGTACGGGCTTCATATTCCCTTAACTTAGCTTTAACCTCAAAAAGCCTTGCTCGTCCAGAAATCCCATAAGCTTTCAGGGATGGTGAAACAGCAAGGCATATAGTCTTATCAGTTCTTGATTCATCTGCTACCAGCAGATTGGTCTTAAGGGGATCAAGTCCCCTCTCAACACATTCTACTGAAGCATAAAAAGATTTTAAATCTATTGCGGCATAATATCGCTGCATAAGGCTTTTCTTCTCTCTCTATCAATCTCGATCCACTCATCAAGCGTCATCGGTGTATAATCTGAGAACATGGCAAAGCAGTTGATCATATTGCATGGAATGCTCATTTCATCCCCCTGCATGGTCTTAACTCTTTCCTTTCTTGTCCTCATGATAAACTCATTTACTAATCTTTCATCCGTTGTCTTATGGACATGACCATAAAGCATATAAGCAGTTGGATTTCCTGAATTATCCCTCTTGTACTGGCCATTGTAGCAAAATACGGGATAATGAGATAAGATCACATGTCTTTTATTATCTTCTATCTCTGCATAAGACTTTATCCAGCCAAATCTCTTAAGATTCACCTTTTTATCCATAAGAAATTTATCATGGTTTCCTTTGATAAGATAGATATTTCCTTTAAGCCTGTCTAATATCTCATTAGTCTTTTTTGCAAATATCACGGAAAAGTCTCCTAAGATATAGACTTCATCTATATCTGTCACCTTCTCGTTCCATTTTTTTATCATATACTCGTTCATCTCATCAGCACTTGCAAATCCACGACAGTCCATAGCCTCATTTAAGATTGCATGGCCAAAGTGCTGGTCTGAAATATACATTTTTCTAATTGGTACTTCCATTGTTCTCCCTCAAGGTTAATAGTTTTTTATACAGGGAATTATTTTTTAATGAAGCTTTCTTCTTATACGAAGCCACCTGTAACTCCGTTTCCTGTATTTGGCGAAATAACAGACCACACAAGGTCGATCGCAAATAAGAACAAAAGTATGATATTTAATATCCTTCTTTTTTTATCACTCATCTTGACATACTGATCATCAAGCCATGGAGAAATCACATAGGTAAAGGCAAATCCTGCAAAACCAAAAAGAAGAACTCCTTCAAGGCAGATCCTGCCGTTTAGGTTCATAAAATAGCCCTTATAATCCCACCATTTGGTATTAAACATCTTTTCTAATATCCAGGAAGCAAAGTACTCAAGGCTGCCGCAAAGAGCCATAGCTCCTATAAAGAGTTTACCCGGCTTTTCTCTAAGCGGTCTAAGAACTATCATTATAAGCAGGCCACCGCAACCATATATAGGCAGCCAAGGACCATGCATCGTTCCTCGATTTACAAATTCACCTGTCATCATCAGATAAAAAATAAATTCCCAGGCCCATCCTACAAAGGAATAAGTAAAGAATAAATCTACTATCGAAAGGAAATTATATCTTCTCTTATAGTCTCTCTTTAAAGAATCTACATGAGGTATCTTTATATCAAATGTTTCTTCCCCTGACGGATGTTCTCCTTGGAGCACATATCTCACATCAAGATCATTGTCAAAAAGAGCTTCTGCATATTCACTCTTAAGAACTCCCTTTGCCTTTTTTCTAAGGGTAATATAAAGTTCTGCATTTATACATTCATAATAAGCATTCGCATAAAATAGTCCTACCAGATTAAAGGTAAAGAATGACAAAATAAACCATGGCAGGAAGGTAAGGTCGATCAGAAAAACGTTCCATTTTTCATCCTGCATCATATTCTTTGAGATATAAAAAGCATCCTTTGTTTTTATCATTGGATTTTCCGCTAAAATATAAGG
>CAMKMR010000019.1 GCA_946413945.1 uncultured Lachnospiraceae bacterium
CAGCTACTGTTACGTTCTCAAGAAGAGCATTTCTCTTGATAGCGTTGTAGATATCTGGTTCAGACTCCTTATCAAGTCCGATAACCTTAGCATAGCAACCACCTTCGAAGTTGAATACACCGTTGTCATCCCAACCGTGCTCGTCATCACCGATTAAGCGACGCTTTGGATCTGTAGAAAGTGTTGTCTTACCTGTTCCTGAAAGACCGAAGAAGATAGCTGTGTGCTTTCCTTCCATATCGCAGTTAGCTGAGCAGTGCATTGAAGCAATACCCTTAAGTGGAAGGTAGTAGTTCATCATTGAGAACATACCCTTCTTCATTTCTCCACCGTACCATGTGTTGATGATAACCTGCTCACGGCTTGAGATGTTAAATGCTACGCATGTCTCTGAGTTAAGACCAAGCTCAGCAAAGTTTTCAACCTTAGCCTTTGAAGCATTGTAAACTACGAAATCTGGCTCGAAGTTGGCAAGCTCTTCTTCTGTAGGAACGATGAACATGTTCTTTACGAAATGTGCCTGCCAAGCAACTTCAACGATGAATCTAACTGCCATTCTTGTATCAGCGTTAGCACCGCAGAATGCATCAACTACGAAAAGTCTCTTGTTTGAAAGTTCCTTCTTAGCAAGGTCCTTAACTGTAGCCCATGTCTCTTCTGTCATTGGATGGTTATCGTTCTTGTACTCATCTGATGTCCACCATACAGTGTCCTTTGAGTTCTCATCCATAACGATATACTTATCTTTAGGTGAACGGCCTGTGAATACACCTGTCATAACGTTAACTGTATCAAGTTCTGTGTTCTGACCTACTTCGTATCCTTCAAGACCTTCCTTTGTTTCTTCCTCGAATAATACTTCATAAGAAGGATTGTAAACAACTTCTGTTGTACCTGTAATGCCATACTTTGTTAAATCGATGTTTGCCATTAAACTAAACCTCTTTCTTTAATTTATATTTAAAACTACATAAAGCCTTATGGAGTTTCATTTACCGTCAATAATTATAACCATAGAGACCAAAAAAAATCAATAATAATCTAGGTATCAAATGTGAAAATGTGTCGAAAAATCGGCATTTTAGCGTAATTTGTACTTTAATTATTTTTTTTCACACCTTTTTATACAGTTTCCAAAAAGTCCAATTAAAAACCCTCACTAATCGATTGTCCAATACAAAAGTTTAATTGTAACTGGAGCCCCGATTAAATGAGGGTGTTCAATAATATTCAAAGATCTGTTAACTAGTATATCGTCCGCAAAATAACCGGACTGATGCCTAGAATGCTTGATTAATTTCTTTTATTTATTTTCTATGATATATGCATCAACCAGCTTTGTAAGAAGGTCATACTTACATGGTCCAACTTCAAGTACTGCCTTGTGGAATGCAACAGGATCGAATTTATCTCCAAGTTTTTCCTCAGCCTTCTCACGCTGTTCAAGCATTTCATAGTATCCCTGCGAATAACTTAAGTAAACTGCAGGATCACCTACAACTGTTGTATAGATTTCCTCTGCTCCATCTGTACCAAATCCACTGTTTTCAAGATAACTCTTAACATCATCAACGGTCCAGCCTTCATAGTTTACGCCAAGATCAATACGACCATAGATAAGATAACCAAGTGAATTATCTATAACTGTAAGTTTACCAAGTTCTTTTGCATACTCAGAACCACCAAAATCATAGTTATATAAAACTTCATAACTTGTGTAAACAGCCCATCCTTCCATGTAGCCAAGTTCGTTTGATATACATCTTGCTGGATGTGGATCGGTCTGCATGAAATAATAATTTTGGTACATATGTCCAGGACAGCCTTCATGTGCAAGAGTTTCAAATATACCGCTGGTATTAGCACCATTTACACGGATGATATTGTGACTCTGATCATCAATAGCAGGTGACATATAGTAAGCAAGTGTATTGCTCATTACTGATTCAAGACTCTTTGGAAGATAATCCACTTCATATGGGATGGTACCAACCTCTGGGAACTCTCCCATATATTTTGTCATAAGCTCGTCAATTATCTCTTTTGATTCCTTACCATCTTCTGCTTTAAAAAGCTCAGAATAATTATCTCCAAAATACTTATATGCGTCCGGCTTAATTGTAGCAACAACACTAAGTGCTGATATTCCTTTTTCTAAACGATCATCAAGATCAGCTATTATACCTTCAGCGCCTTTTGATGAACCTGTATATTCTCTTAAAAGGACTTCGTAATAATCCTTTCCTTCATCCCCGTACTGGCAAAGACCGCCTTCAACAGTTGCTGTACCCTTAAGGCTTGTAAATGTATCTTTTATATTATGGAATGCAGGAAACATGTTCTTCTTTACTGCTTCCATATCCTTGGCCTTATAATCAGCCTTTTCTGCATCTGAAAGGAAGCTGAGGGCATCGATCTTTTCATTGAAGCATGTGATAAGGAAATGATCATCTCCTTCTGTTCCTAAGAAATCATCACACTGCTGAATTACCTGATCAATATTTTTATCACTCATCATATATCCAGCTTTTGCCTTTTCTTTTTCATAATCGAGGCTCTGCTGTACATAAGTTGGGATCTGTCCCATCATAGCAATATAATCTTCTACATCAGTCTTATCATCAAATCTGTATTCAGAGAAACTTGTGCCGATATTTCCCTGAAAGCCTCTCATATATGAAAATGGCTCGTAAAAATACATATTTACATATGAGTCAATATCTGACTGGAACTTATCCTCAAGCCATAAATAATCTACATACTGCTTCTTTGTAAGTGTTGATATATCAAACTCATGAAGCTTCTTTAATCTGTCTTCAGAATCTGCCTTTGCATCTTCATAAACCTTTTCGTTCATTGTAGCATCACCTATAGTTGCTACTGGTGCAGTAATCCCAAAATCATCACCATTTTTAACACTGTAATTATAAGACATTGTATCTGCTGTTACACTGTCCTTAAAATAATCATCAAGATATTTCTTAAATTCTGCATTTTCCGTTTCTGCAAATTCTGTATCAACAAAAGTCCTGTCAAGATCACTATCAGCTGCTGGAACTTCAGGCTCATCTGTTGAAGCTTCTGTTACTATTTCCTTCTTTGTACTTTTTTCTGTATCTTCCTCTTTTTCTTTCCCACATGCAGCCAGACCAAGAGTCATGGATGCAACAAGTAAAGCTGCTGTCAGCCTTTTAAATTTTAATTTTCTCAAACCTTATAACTCCTTTTATAATTTTTTAGTCATCAGATTGCAACATTTATCTCGCCGATCTTAATAGCATACAAACTGCTTATTTTCATGCAATCCTTATCATTCTATAACAAAAAGAAGAAGTCTGCAATCTTATCGCGCGACTTCTCCTTTTTTGTCAGTATCATCTTATCCTACTTTTTTAGTATTATTCTACTGTTTTTTATAATGATGAATCTGTCTTATCTTTATACTCTTTTTTCTTTATGATGATTCGTCTTTCATAACATCATGCTCTTTTTCTTTATAATGATGAGCCTGTTCGAGCATCATACTCTTTACTTTCATAAGACGTACCTGAGTACTTCTCTCATTTTCATCCAGTTTCATAGTTATATACCTGATACCTTCTTTTGTCTCAGGTATGATAACATGCTCTAAGGCATTTACTCTTCTTCTTGTCTTTTCGATCTCCGCTGCCATAAGCTGACATGATTTTTCAACTTCGGCCAGCTTTAACATATCTGGAAATATATCTGCCAATGAATTAACTGCTTTATCCAGATCACCTGAAGTAAAAGCATAACCATAAGAATAAATGTCATTTTCATCAGCCGATTTCATCTTGAAATCAAAAACCGGTATATCTACACTCATCACATTCTTCTTACCCTGTATAAGGCTTACTTCCTGCTTGGGCGCCATAAGTGATGTACGAAGAATCTCATCAGACATTCCTGCCTTGGCAAGTACGAAATTGCTGTTGGCAGCCTTTATCCCTGCCTCGACTTTCTTTCTGAGTTCCATATCAACCTTAACCAGTTCAAGGAACTCTCTCATTAACTCATCGCGCTTATCCTTAAGGAGTCTGTGCCCCTTTACTGCTGTAGCCAGCTTTCTTTTAAGTCGTGTGAGCTCCATTCGGGTAGGATTTACCTGTACAGATGCCATCCTATCCCTCCTTATTTATCATAATACTCGTCGAGCATCTTATCGTTAATTCTCTTAAGTTCTGATCTAGGAAGCAGACGTAGAAGATCCCATCCGATATCAAGAGTCTCCTCAATATCTCTGTCTGCTCTATATCCCTGAGATACATATTCCTTTTCAAATGCATCTGCGAACTTTGCATAAAGAAGGTCAATATCTGTAAGGGCTGCCTCACCAAGGATGACCATAAGTTCTTTCGCTTCTTTACCACGCGCATAAGCCGCAAAAAGCTGGTTCATAGTAGCAGCATGATCTTTTCTTGTCTTTCCTTCACCAGTTCCCTTATCTTTAAGACGAGATAGTGATGGAAGAACATCGATAGGAGGTGTGATACCCTTACGATAAAGCTCACGTGAAAGGATGATCTGTCCCTCTGTGATATATCCTGTTAAGTCAGGAATTGGATGTGTCTTATCATCTTCAGGCATAGTAAGGATAGGAATAAGTGTGATAGAACCATTCTTTCCTCTCTGACGTCCTGCTCTCTCATACATCTGAGCAAGGTCAGTGTACATATAACCAGGATAACCTCTACGTCCAGGAACTTCCTTACGGGCAGCTGATACTTCACGAAGAGCATCTGCATAGTTTGTGATATCTGTCATGATAACAAGAACATGCATATCCTTCTCAAAAGCAAGATACTCAGCAGCAGTAAGTGCCATATGAGGAGTTGCGATACGTTCAACCGCAGGATCATTTGCAAGATTTATGAAAAGTACAGTTCTGTCGATAGCACCGCTTTCACGGAAAGACTCCTCAAAGAAATGAGCCTCTTCGAAAGTGATACCCATAGCTGCAAATACTACAGCGAACTGTTCATCTGTTCCCTTAACTTTTGCCTGTCTTGCAATCTGAGCTGCAAGCTGGGCATGTGGAAGACCTGAAGCTGAGAAAATAGGCAGCTTCTGTCCACGTACTAAAGTGTTAAGTCCATCAATGGCTGATACACCTGTCTGGATAAATTCTGAAGGATAAGATCTTGCTGCCGGATTCATTGGAAGACCATTGATATCCATTCTCGCATCCGGGATTATCTCTGGTCCATCATCTATTGTTCTTCCAAGTCCGTCAAAGACACGGCCCAGCATATCTCCTGATACGCCAAGTTCCATGGTGTGACCTAAGAATCTTACCTTACTGCTTTCAAGGTTGATACCAGTAGAAGCTTCAAAAAGCTGAACCAATGCATCAGTTCCATTTATTTCAAGGACCTTGCATCTTCTCTTTTCTCCGTTAGAAAGCTCAATCTCGCCGATCTCATTGTACTTTACATCTTCAACGCCTTTAACAAGCATAAGAGGTCCGGCTACTTCCTGTATTGTACGATATTCCTTTGGCATGATCACTCCTCCTTTCCAACAAGACTTGCTGCTTCACGAACAACTGCATCATGTACTTCTTTATATTTTGCGTCAATATTTTTCTCTTCTGTATATTTGAAACGTCCAATGTCTTCGCGGGTCTTCATATTAACGACATTGTTTATAGTAGCGCCATTTTTAAGAGCCTTATTTCCTTCCTCAAAGAAGAGATATACAAGTTTCATCATGTAGAACTGCTTCTGCATAGATGTATATGTATCGATCTCATCAAATGAGTTCTGATGAAGGAAATCTTCACGGATCGATCTTGCCGCTTCCATCTTAAGACGGTCAGCAGGGGATAATGCATCCATACCTACCATCTTAACGATCTCATTTAAAGATGCTTCTTCCTGAAGAAGTGACATCAGCTTCTGTCTAAGTGGCATCCACTCTGCATCAACGTTCTTATCAAACCATTCACCCATATCATCAAGATAAAGCGAATATGAGTTAAGCCAGTTGATAGCTGGGAAATGTCTCTGGTATGCAAGTGATGAATCCAGTGACCAGAATACCTTGACTATACGAAGTGTAGCCTGTGATACTGGCTCTGAGATATCACCACCCGGAGGCGATACCGCGCCGATAGCTGAAAGTGCGCCCTCTCTTTTATCCTTACCAAGAGCAATTACATGACCTGCTCTTTCATAGAACTGAGCGAGACGTGAAGCAAGATATGCTGGATATCCTTCTTCACCCGGCATTTCTTCAAGACGACCTGACATTTCACGAAGCGCTTCTGCCCAACGGCTTGTAGAGTCTGCCATAAGAGCTACTGAATAACCCATATCTCTGAAATACTCAGCTAATGTGATACCTGTATATATAGAAGCCTCACGGGCTGCAACAGGCATATCTGATGTATTTGCGATAAGGATAGTTCTCTTCATAAGAGACTCTCCTGTCTTTGGATCCTTAAGTTCCGGGAACTCATTAAGAACGTCTGTCATTTCATTTCCACGTTCTCCGCATCCGATATAAACAACGATATCTGCATCGGCCCATTTAGCCAACTGATGCTGTGTAACTGTCTTTCCTGATCCGAATGGTCCAGGGATTGCTGCAACACCTCCCTTTGCAATAGGGAAGAAAGCATCAACAACTCTCTGTCCTGTTACAAGTGGAGTCTTAGGTGGAAGCTTCTTTAAATATGGACGGCCACGACGTACAGGCCACTTCTGCATTAAAGTAAGTTCCTTATCCCCTTTATCTGTTTCTACAACACATACAGTCTCTTCAACTGTAAATGGTCCGCTCTTTATTGATTTGATCTTTCCGGAAATTCCATAAGGAACCATGATCTTATGAAGAACAACTGATGTTTCCTTAACTGTTCCTATGATATCTCCTGCTTCAACCTCTTCTCCAACTTTAGCTGTGGCCTTAAACTCCCACTTAGCCTCTCTATCGATCGATGGAACATCGATACCTCTTGCAAGAAGATTTGAATTTGTTGTTTCAAGGATCTTTGTAAGTGGTCTCTGGATGCCATCATAGATCGAACCTATAAGACCAGGTCCAAGTTCTACTGAAAGAGGTACCTCTGTATCTTCAACCGGTTCACCAGGTCCAAGTCCTGATGTCTCTTCATATACCTGAATTGATGCTTCGTCACCATGCATCTCTATTATCTCACCGATAAGTCTTTCGTTACTAACACGTACAACGTCATACATATCAGCATTTCGCATGCCTGTGGCAATAACCAGTGGACCTGCTACTTTTTTAATCTGTCCGACTACGCTCATGGAGCATTTATCTCCTTCCTATTAATCTTTGCCATTGAACAGGATATCTGATCCAACTGCCTGCTCAACTGACTTATGAACTCCTTTAAGGCCTTCTCCTGTATTTCCCTTAACTCCAGGGATAAGTATAATGGCCGGAGTCATCATTTCATTATATTTAGCTATTTCTTTTGTAAGTACTGAAGCTATTTCTTCTGTAACATATATTATTCCATATCCGCTGCTGGTAAGGTTTTTAAGTCTCTTTGATGCCGATTCAGCATCTTCAACTGGAAATGTATCCAGTCCCAGTGCAGCGAATCCGTATATTGAATCGTAATCACCAAGAACTGCAATCTTATTATCCATACATCTTCCTTACCCTTTCTCTAATTGTATCCTCAGAGAAGCCGTTTTCTTTAGCTGTCACTATTATCCTTACTGTTCTTATCTCACATTGTCTTGCAAGATAATAAGCAACCACCGGGCCGCTGCCCATGGTATTATGCTTTTCATTCATAAGGCGGGACATGATAAAATCATCGCACCATTTTTCAAAAGAAGAATAAGATTCCTTAATTGCATCAACTGCAGCTTCATAACCCTTTTTCTTAAGAAAACTATATACATCATCAAGACTACTTGCAGCAGCCTCGGCAAGTTTTGCTACATCAAAAGACTGACAAGGTGCTAATGCATCTGTGATAAAGTTCAGCTTTCTTTTTGTAGATGCTGCTCTTACGGCAATTTTTATATCTGCCATTGCAACCTTTGTTTCTGCATAATCAGCGATAAATTTATCTTTAGATGTCTTTGCCACTTCTTCTGTTGCATCAAGGCAGGCTCTGTCTACCATGATATCTAATCTCTGGCCGTCTCTTGTTGTAAGCATAAGCTCTTTTGCCTTACGGGCAAGCTCTCTCATATTTTCCGGAAGCTTTTCAAAATCACTTTCTCTTATTGCTTTTACAAGAAGCTCTCCCTTTAACTCTTCATCATCATAAAGAGCTCTTGGGTCCTCATTTCCTGTACAAACCTCTTTTATGGCTGCCTTAAGATTGTGGTATTTCTTTTCATAGAAAAGTACATCTATTATGTCTTTATCCAGCTTCAGGCTATCAATAAGCATTTTTGCTTTTAATTCTTCTTCTGAAAAAACCTTATCGATATCTTCCTCTGAAGGATTGTTACCCCAGCCTCTTTCTTTAATATACTGGAGTATATCTTTTTTACCATTCATCCCGATAAGTGTCTGAATATCAGCATCGGAAAGAAGAGTCTTTTCTTTTACACGGATACTGGCAACTGCATATATATAATCTGCATTTTTCATATCGCCTTCTCCTTTACCAAAGAACCTTATTTACTATATCCACTAACTGCTCTTTATTTTCATTGAACACAGCTTCAATAGAAGAATTGATCTCGATTCGTCCATACTGGAGGATAAGACCACCGTCAATATCTGCATCTTCTGTAGACATTGTAAGAGAACCAGATTTTTTCTCTGCTATAGCATTAGCTCTTTCGATAAAGTCTGCTGATACTCTTTCTCTATCTTTTTTGTTAAGCTTTACTTTACCTGCTTCAGCTAATGCAACCTTATCAATAATAGAAAGCAGAAGTTCTGTATATTCAGTATCTGACTTCTTAAGGACTTTCTCTTTAGCTTTAACAAGAACTGATTCTATTATCTCCTGTTTTTCTTTAAGGAGACGAAGCTTTAACAACTGTTCTTTCTGAGAAGCAGTTCTTCCATCTTCTATTTTCTTTGTTTTTTCTTTAACTGACTTTTGTTCTTCTGAAAATATACGGCACTCTTCTTTAGCTTTATTGATAATTGCTTCTGCATCTTTTTTTGCTGTTTCAATGATCTCGGCAGCATTTTTTTCTGCATCTAAAGCAATTGCTTCAGTTATTTTTTCTATTCCTGCCATACTTTTTCTCCTGTTTTGTCCTTAATTATTTCAAAATGTTTGTTACTGATAAGATTGAAATAAGAAGAGCAAGGATAGCATATGTCTCTACCATGGCTGGGAAGAGCATAGCCTTACCAAACTGCTCAGGCTTCTTTGCTACAACACCGATTGAGGCAACTGATGTCTTACCCTGGTAGATAGCTGAGATGAGACCAACTACTGCGATTGGAAGACAAGCTACGAAGAATGCAAGTCCCTGCTTTGTTGTAAGCTCTGCAATGCTTCCACCAAGAAGGCCGATCTGAGAAAGGGCAATGAATGTAACAAGAAGGCCATAAATACCCTGTGTACCTGGAAGAAGCTGAAGGATAAGAACCTTAGCAAACTGATTTGGATCCTCTGATACTACTCCTGCTGCTGCCTGACCACCCATTGCTACTCCGAGTGCTGAACCTACACCTGCGAGAATTGTTGCAAGTGCTGCTCCTATTAATGCTATTACAACTCCTGTTGTCATGAAATTAATCCTCCTTTATTTCTACATATCTGTTAATCGTCTTAAACGGCTTGAAAGGTCTTCCCCCGCCATCATAAAACTTTCCAAAGAATTCAACGTACTGAAGACGGTTTGTATGAACATAAGCTCCAAGTAAGTTGATAAGTAAATTAAGTATATGTCCTAATATGAACACTATTGTAAAAATGATAGCATTTCCATTCATACTTGCCATCATATTGATAACATTTGCAATAACGCCTGTTGCAAGACCAAGCGCCAGAAGTCTTGAATATGAAAGAACATCTGATAACCAGCCTGTAACACCATAAATATCATATGCACCTAAAGCCACTCTAAGGCCCCAGTTCTTATTTACCCTGCCTGACATAAGAAGTATTATAACAAGTCCTGCTATCGTCATTACTTTTGACGCAGTTACAAGGGCTGGTGCGAATACGATCTGTCTTCCAGCAATTGATGCAAAGATACTTGAAGGAAGAAGCATGAGCACAAGGCCTGTTATAAAGAGATACCATGAAATGATATCTGAGAAAAAGCCTATAACGTCATGATTCTTAAGGTATTCATAGCCCTTCATTCCAAGTCCTGCATAAAGATGGATCAGGCCAAACAACATACAATATATAAGAAGCCTCATAGGATTCTCTAATGGAGCAAACCAGATTGGCTTAAGAACCTGCTCTGTTGCCGGAACATTAAAGAATGTATGAGCTATAACATCTATTGCATCTCCGAAGAAACCGCCATACATAAAGCCCCAGAATGTGGTTGAAAGTCCACACCAGAAAAAGAGCTGTATCATCTTTTTTAATCCGGTCTCTATTCTCTTATATTTTAAAAGTACGATGGCGCAAACAATAGACATTACCAGTCCATATCCTGCGTCAGAAAGCATCATACCGAAGAAAAATACATAGAACATTGACATTACTGTAGTTGGATCTACTCTTCCATGTTGTGGTAAGCCATATGACTCAAGCACGCCTTCTGTAGAAGCTGAAAATGAATTGTTCCTCAGCTTTACAGGCTCATTTGGGATTTCTTCCTCTGTAATCTCTTCAATTTCTGTTACTGCATCGAACTTTTCACTGAGAGCCTTTATTACCGCCTCTGTATTTTGTTTTTCAACCCATCCTTCAATGAAGAATGCATTTTTTGACTGAGGCAATGTTCCAAGTACCCTGTACTTTTCTGCTCTTGTCCTGTAATAGTCTGAAGCTACCTGAAATGTTTCTATCCTGTCAGTATAGGACGAAAGCTCTTTCTTATAGTCGGCTATCTTCTTTTCTTCTTCCTTGATATCCTTTTTTCTCTTCTCAATTGCTTCCCCTGGGACACGATGAGTTAAGAAAGAAAGCTTCATATAGCCTTCAGTTCTCATATTCTCTTCCACTTTGTCAGCTATTGAATTATGAGCCATAACACATACATTTGTAGTCTGGCCATCCACATTCAACGTTTCTGAAGTGATCGGAGAATCATTTTCCATGTCCTTTAAGGCAATGTTTTGCAACTGTTCCTTAGTGAGCATCATTGGAAAACTTCCGATAAATATCTTGGTTGACCTGGTCTTCTCACTATTAAGTGGAATATCAAGTGCCTGCCATGGTCTGATAGAAGCGATCTTATTTGTCTTTCTCGCGATGACGGCTTCGCTGTCGCTTATGTTCTTTTCTAACATAAGGACTCTATTCATATCCGAATAGATCTTACTTCTTTTGCCTATTACCTCATCCCATTCAGATTTTTCGATCAGCTTTTTTTCCAGATTAAGTAAAGATTTCTGTCCTGACGTGTCATATTTTTTAAGAAGCTCTATTGCATGATCAAAGTCATCAGCTATTCGCTGATATTTAGCCTTATCACTTACAGTATCGATCTTCTCAAATCTTTCATCAGCCAGGTCAGATATATCCACTTCCACAGCAGCAGTTCTTTGCAGGAATTCCAGTATCTTCTTTCTGTCTTTCTTCAGAGCATAGATACCGATCTTCTGCATTTCTACTATTGCCACTGAAAATACCTGCCTTTCTTATTTTATTTTTTCCCTTTTACTTTTACCTTCCCTCAAGCCTAGAAACAGGCATTGATCACTGAGTCAATAGCTGCGGCCTCTTTCTTTGCCGCTGCATTTCTTAATTCAAGTGCTTTTTTATCAGCTTCTAAAGCAGCTGCATCAAGCTCCACTTTCCTTGATTTTTCTAATGAAACACTGCTGTCTTCTTTATCCTTGGCAGCCTTATTTTTAGCATCTTTAATTAACCGCTCTGCATCTTCATTTGCTTTTCTTATTATTTCGTCAGCCTTTTTTGTAGCAGCGCTGGTCTTTTCAAATGCCGCTTTCTCTGCAGCTTCCACTGCATTCATAGCATCAAGTATCACTTTTTCACTTCCTTTTTATTTATATTTCCCAGCCATATCCTTGATTATCTGGGTATCCTAAAAAACCATAAGTTATATTTTCACCAAAAACATGACTCAAGTTACAATCTAAGATAACCGTTACAGATTCCGTACAAAGCTTTTATATTGTAATACATTAAGACAAAGTCTTAATATTGTTACACATACGCCATATCTAACACTTCTTAAATCCAGTATTTAAAGCAACATCTAACACGACTTACATTCTGAATTTCATCAACATCTAACACAACTTACATTCTGAATTTCATTCACTTGTAACATTACCTATATCAAGTATTCTCATGATATATGAACTGTATCGTCATTTATTCACTTAAAATGAATTTATCAATAACCTCAGCTATACCATCATTATCATTTGAAGATGTTATATAATTTGCCGCTTCCTTAACTGCTTCTTGGGCATTTTCCATAGCAACTCCCACTGCCGCATATCTCACCATAGAGATATCATTAAAGCCATCTCCGCAGCAGATAGTATTTTCATACTCAATCCCCAAAGGTCCTATGATCTTTGCTAAAGTTGTAGCCTTATCTATTCCTTTAGCCATTACTTCAACGAAAAATGGCTCTGACCTGATGACATTTAATTCCTCGCCGTAAAGATCTCTCAGTTCTAACATATGCTGTTCTGAGATAGCAGGGTCGTCAGTAAGAAGAAGCTTATATGGATCGTAATCAATAGCTTTTACAAAATCTTCAACACTATCAATACTGAGCCCGGTAAGATCTGATTCCAGCTGATGATACTTGCCTATGCTGTCAGCTACGATTATCTGAGGAAATGTCCCCTTGTCCATATCTTTCGAGTATGTTGCTATCCCCATCTTCTTTTCTTTTGCGAATCTGTAAACCGGTTCTACAAATTTCTGCTTCATTTTATGCTCATAGATATCCTGACCTGTGGTACAGTTCTGTACCCTCGCCCCATTAAAAGTAATGGTATAGCCTCCATACTTTTTAAGCTCGAGCTCATCTACATATCTTTGTACACCTGGAGTTGGACGTCCTGATGCAATCATGACCATATGGCCCATTTCCAGAATTTCTCTTATTTTATTTTTGGTTTTTGGAGTTATTTCTTTTTTAGAATTTGTGAGTGTGCCGTCAATGTCCAGCACAAGAAGTTTCTGCTTCATATTTTTCGCCCCTACCATTTCTAGGTGTTTTAACACCGTTAAACAGTATAACATAAATATTCATGTTTTTGTCATTTTCCTTAGATATTTTTCATACTTTTTATAGCAAAAAAGCTACATATTCGTACATAAAGCACAAAAATTGGCAAGAGTAACCTCACGGGAGTTTGACAATTCAATAGTATCAACCCCCCAGCAAAAAACAAGCATTTATGCAGTTTTTTACCTCTTTACTCTTTTCTCAAGTGGCAAAAACGGGAGCATTATAATATTTATGGCCAATATACATCAAGATTCTGTTAACACAGAATTTTTGACAATATAAAGAAGGCCGAAAGCCGAAAGCTAGTATCTAGCTTCCAGCCTTAAGTTTATGCTTGCACTTCCCTATAGTAATTATATATAAATTAATCTGAAGTTCACATTACCTGAACCTCGATTGTTCGAGGCTTGCGCTGAGTAGTAGATTCCATAATTAATCCTCCTAAAATTGTAGTAAAATACTATGATTTACTCCAATATTTTAGGATAAGTACAAGCACGTCACAATCCGCAGGATTATTTAGCGCTTACCAAATATCGCTGTCTGACCTCCGACATTTTTTCTTAAAATAAGAAAAGCACTCTTAACATATTTGCTAAGAGTGCTTTGATATCAGTTTATAGGAACTAAGCTATAGTTCACATTACATGAGCCTCGCTTTCTAATCAATCTCTAATTATTGTATTATTATGAAATAAATAAAAATCATTACATTTTATATCAAATTTCACCCAGTTATATGTACTGGAATCATTTGAATATTCCGCTCCTTCAAC
>CAMKMR010000020.1 GCA_946413945.1 uncultured Lachnospiraceae bacterium
ACTTATCAATGATTTAGAGGATGGAGAGACAATCTCAATTTACTATACAGGTGATGACTATGTTGATCTTTGCCGTGGACCTCACGTTGCAAATTCTCAGGAACTTATGAATGCAGCTTATAAGATCAAGTCTGTTTCTGGTTCATACTGGAGAGGAAATGAGAAGAACGACCAGCTTCAGAGAATTTATATGTACATCTTCCCTAGCAAGGATGAATTAAAGCAGCATCTTGCTTTAGTTAAGGAAGCTATGGAAAGAGATCATAAGAAGATCGGTAAGGAACAGGAACTCTTCATGTTCGATGAGTCAGCTCCAGGTATGCCTTACTGGCTTCCACGTGGTTTCAAGCTTTACAATGCACTTCAGAATTTCTGGAGAGGAATCCATGAGGAATATGGTTATCAGGAGATCCTTTCACCTGTTATCAACTCGAAAAAACTTTGGGAGACATCAGGTCACTGGGGACACTATAAGCAGAACATGTTCCTTATCACTAATGCAGAAGTAAATGAAGAGACAGATGAAGAAAATATCAATACAGATATTGAATATGCTGTAAAGCCTATGAACTGTCCTAATGCTATCACAGTTTATAAGAACGCTCTTCACAGCTATAAGGAACTTCCACTTCGTTTCTCAGAGACTCAGGTTATCCACAGAAAAGAGAAGTCTGGTGAGTTAAATGGACTTTTCAGAGTTCAGATGTTCCATCAGGATGATGACCATACTCTTCTTACAGAAGATCAGATTGAGGACGAGATCAGTGATATCATGGATATCGCAAAGACAATCTATGGAACATTTGGCCTTGAATATACAGCTGAACTTTCTACAAGACCTGATGACTACATGGGTGAAAAAGCTCTTTGGGATCAGGCTGAAGCTTCTCTTAAGAGAATCCTTGATAAGAAGTATGGCGAAGGTAACTATGAATTAAATGAAGGCGATGGAGCATTCTATGGCCCTAAGATCGACCTTAAGATGAGAGACTGTATCGGCCGTGAGTGGCAGATGGGTACTATCCAGCTTGACTTCCAGCTTCCGCTTAACTTTGATCTTAAGTATGTGGCTGCTGATGGAACACAGAAGAGACCTGTTATGATCCATAGAGCAATCTTTGGTTCATTTGAAAGATTCATCGGTATCCTTATCGAGAACTTCAAGGGTTCATTCCCATTCTGGCTTTCGCCATATCAGGTAGGTATCGTTCCTATCAGAGAAGAACATAATGAGTATGCTAAGAAAGTTGAAAAGATGCTTAGAAAAGCAGGAGTTCGTGTTGAGGCTGACTACTCAGATGAGAACATGAAGACAAAGATCAAAGGCTTCAAGCAGTTTAAGGAGCCATATATCCTTGTTCTTGGTGATAAGGAAGCTGAAGAAGGAACTGTATCTATCAATATCAGAGGAAATAAGCAGCTTAATGGTGTTAAGCTTGAAAAATTCGTTGAGATGTGCAGGACAATGAACGAAGATCATAGACTTGAGCTTATCGATTCACTTGAATTTTAAACTTTAAAGCTGATAATGATAAATATTTAAATTATTATAATAAAAGAGATGTCGCGTTAAATGTGGCATCTCTTTTTTAGGTTTGCGCGAGTGACATACTTTTCATTGGGGCGAGTAGGAAGATTAAGAGAATTTTAATAAATGGACATAAGCAAAAAACTTGATTTTTCTAGCCCTTTAACATAAACTATATACGACTATGTTTATTTTTAGATGGGGACAGTAGTATGTTAAATGAAGAAAAGATAAAACTTATGACGAGAATTTCTATTTTCGAAAAACATGAGAAATCCAGAGACCTAAGAACAAGTAAATACTTTAAAGAGGATTATGTAAGATATGGAGGGCTTAGGACCATCATAGCTGCTACGGTCTGCTATTGGTTGATAGTAATGATCTACTGTTATTTTAATATGCAGGCGATATTGTCCAAGATAAATGATATGGATTATTTTAAGGTAATAGGGCTTCTTATGTCGGGTTATCTTTTGGTGGTACTGATCCTATATGTGGTGGGATTTTTTGTGTATTTTGGAAAATATCAGGCCGCACGGAAAAAATTGATAGTATATAACCGGGACATAAAAGCATTGATAAATCTTGGAGTAAAAAAGAAAAAAAAGGTCATAAATGCTGAGAAAAAAAAGGCTACACCTATCGGTGGTGAAATTGAAGGTATAGATTCGGCATTTGTTGATAATGGGAAGGAACAATAAATGGATACTATAATTGGAGTAAAGAATAAAATTAGAGATTTTCTTCGTAAATATGATGAGATAATCAGTCCAATCGTAAGATTTGGATGCTGTCTGGCTATCTTTATCTGCATCAATTCAATGTTTGGGTATTTTGATCTTACCAGGAAATTTTCATTCATTTTCCTTCTTGCAGTGATTACAGCATTACTTCCAGACGGATTCCTTGTATTTATAACAGGTATTGTGATTGCTATAAATTGTCTCTCATGCTCTATAGAGCTAGGGGCTGCTTATTTCGTTTTATTCATAGTAATGTATTGCATATATATCAGATTTTTCCCTGAATATTCATATGCTATGTTCCTTGCTATGATCTGCTGTGTGCTTCGTGTACCATATGTTGCGCCTATAGTTATTGGTGTTACGGCTGGTGTAGGAGGTGCTATCCCAGGAGCATTTGGTATTATCACATATTATTTTTCAAAGTACGTTGCTGATATGAATAAACTTGTTGCCAGTGCAAAGCAGGGAGAAAAGACAGACGTACTTTCAGGTTTTGTATCAAATTTTGTTAAGAATAAGGAAATGATGCTGGCTGCCGTTATCATTATCGTTGTCGTTATGGTAGTCGGACTTATCTATAAACTCTCTTTTAACTATAGTTGGTATGTGGCTATTGGATCAGGAGTATTTGCAGCGATTGTTTCTTCACTTTTTGGAGGACTCGTACTTAGTACAAATGCGCCTATGGTTCCGGTTTTAGTAGGAAGCCTGATCGGTGCGATTGCAGCGCTTATTGTACAGTTCTGTAAGGATATAGTAGATTATTCCAAGACTGAACGTGTTCAGTATGAGGACGATGATTATTATTACTATGTAAAGGCTATTCCAAAGGTTAAGACAAGAGCCGAGATAAAGAGTAAGAAGGCTGAATTAAAGAAAAAAGCCAAGGAAGATGCTGAAGATTAATTAGACAGATTAAGTAACTTAGGTTTTGTTTTGCGTTTTTTGGAGCAGCCAGGGGTGTTAAATTGCAAGAGATAATTTTATGGTTGAAAACATATTTTGATTGGTTCTACATTCCACGTGTGACCATTCCGGATATTATCGACATTATTGTAATTGCATATTTTGTATACCATATTATGTTGTGGTTTAAGACAAGTAGAGCCTGGACGCTCTTTAAAGGTATCATGATCCTTGTTATCTTTATTGCCGTTGCCGGGGCTCTGCAGTTAAACACTGTATTATGGATAGCAAAGAATATTGTAAATGTGCTTGTGATAGCATTTATAATCCTTTTCCAGCCTGAATTAAGAAGGGCCCTAGATGAACTTGGAAGAAAACAGTTTATTTCACGACTTTTTTCTTTTGATTCATGGAAAGAATCAGAAGACAAGAAACTCAGTGACAGGACCATTTACGAGTTGGTAAAGACTGCTTCTGAGTTATCAAAAGCAAAAACGGGTGCGCTTATCGTTATTGAACATGATACACCGTTAGGTGAATATGAAAATACAGGTATCAAGATAGATGCTATAGTTACAGAACAGCTTCTTATCAATATTTTTGAAAAGAATACGCCTCTTCATGATGGCGCAGTTCTTGTCAGAGCTAACCGTGTTGTTGCGGCAACGTGCTATCTTCCGCTTACAGAAAGAAATGATGTAAATAAGGAATTAGGAACAAGACACAGAGCAGGACTTGGTATAAGCGAAGTGACAGACAGTATGACTATCATTGTTTCGGAAGAAACAGGTCAGATTTCTGTTGCACATAAGGGAGTTCTTTATCAGAATCTTGATGAAGATTCAATGAGAAAACAGCTGGTAAAACTGCAGGATAAGCAGGAAACAGTCAGACATAAAAAATTTAAGAAGGGAGGAAAGAAAAATGTCGAAGAAAACCAACCTTCTTAATAATATTGGTCTCAAGCTGCTTTCATTAGTGATTGCTGTAATATTCTGGCTGCTAGTCATGAATATTTCTGATTATTCAGTTACCAAGTCTATTTCAGGAATCAATGTTCAGGTGATAAATGGAGATTCTATCGAAAATCTGGGTAAAGTATATGATATTACAAGTGGTAAGACAGTTACAGTTGTAGTAAAAGGACCAAAATCTATAGTTGATAAATTAAAGCCTGAAGATTTTAAAGCTGTTGCGGATCTTTCAAAGCTTTCGCTTACAAATTCAGTAGAAATAGTTGTTAGTGCCGTATCAGATGATGCGAATGACAGATTAGAGATCAATGTAGCAGACAATATACTTAAATTAACTATTGAAGATAAAGTTTCAAAGCAATTTCCGATAAAGATCGTTACAGCTGGAAATGTAGCTGACAGCTATTCTCTTGGAAACTGTCAGGCTAATCCTAATATTGTAACTATTGAAGGACCTGAATCAGTTATCAAAAAGATAAATGAAGTGAGATCAGTAGTAGATGTGACTAACAGATCAGAAAGCTTTGAAAGTACGGTTGAGCTTAGCTGTTTTGATGTCTATGGGGCAGATCTTTCAGGTGAGAACATTACTTTTGGAACCAAAACAGTAAATGTTAAGATACCAGTCTACGAGACAAAAGAAGTGGATGTGCAGATCTCAACCACAGGTCAGCCTGCAAATGGATATGAGATCAATGGTATAAATTATAATCCTATTACTGTCAGAGTGGCCGGAGAAAAAGATAAGCTGGATAGTCTCAAGGTTATAAAGCTTGATGATATTTCTATTGAAGGGATAACAGCTACTACAGAGATAAATGTGGATATAAAAAATTATCTTCCAGAGGGTATTTATCTTGCGGATGAAAATGATCAGATTGCTATAAGTGTTGAGATTGAAGGAACGGTAGAAAGAAAAATTACAGTCAATTCATCGGATATCAGCTTCACGGGCATGAATAAAGACAGGTATGAATATGACATAAAATTCCCTGCCAATTACTCTGTAACTCTCTCGGGCTTAAATGATAATATCAAGGATATTAAGGTTAAGGACTTAGAGCCTAAGGTGGACGTGACTAACAAAACTGAGGGTGAATATCAGATTTATGTTACTTATAAAAGTCATGATGATTTTGCTATAAAGAATGAGCAGAGAGTAACTCTTATAATAAAAGATAAGACTACTGAAAATTCATCAGAAGATGAGGGACAATAAAAGGGGAATGATACAGTATGAAGGATGAGATCAAAAGATTACAAGAGGAAATAGATGCTTCAGAATATATTGTTTTTTTTGGAGGAGCAGGAGTTTCTACAGAAAGTGGAATACCTGATTTCAGATCTCAGGATGGCCTTTATAATCAGAAATATGCTTATCCGCCGGAAACAATTGTAAGTCATAGCTTTTTAACAAGGAAGACAGAAGATTTCTATACATTTTATAAAGATAAAATGCTGGCGCCGGAAGCAAAACCGAATAAGGCACATTTAAAATTAGCCGAAATGGAAGAAAAGGGAAAGCTTAAAGCTGTAATAACTCAGAATATTGACGGCTTACATGAGGCGGCAGGTTCAAAAAATGTGATCAATCTCCATGGTACAGTCCTTAAGAATTACTGTATGTCCTGTCATAAGGCTCCATCTGATGACGGGATAGAATTTGTGAAGCGTATCAGAAAAGAAGAGGGAATCCCAAGATGTGAGTATTGCGGTGGTATAGTAAGACCGGATGTTGTGTTGTATGAAGAAGCGCTTAACGAAGAAGCTATTATAAGTGCGATAGATAACATCAAAAAGGCGGATCTTCTTATTATTGGAGGTACTTCTTTAGTTGTATATCCAGCGGCGGGGTTTGTGAATTATTTTAGAGGAAAGCATATGGCTCTTATAAATATGTCTGAAACCTCTCAGGATAAGAGAGCGGATATAATAATAAGAGATAGGATCGGAGAGGTTTTCTCTCAAATTACTGTTTAAAATAAGAGAAAAATACAGCCGGGAAAAAATTAAGATCAGCCTGCGAAAATGAAAAAAGCAGCCTTAAAATCTTAAGAAATATAAAAGCATTAAAAAATGACTCTTGAATAATAAGTTCAAGAGTCATTTTTTTGAAAGTAACGAGCGATGAAGCAAGGCGTATTGCGACTGCCCATTATTTGTTTAACAGATATGGTGGTAAGTCTATTTGGTTCCGAAGATTCTGTCTCCCGCATCACCGAGACCTGGGCAGATATATGCGTTTTCATTTAAGCATCTATCAAGGTTACCAACATAAATCTCAATATCAGGATGAGCCTTGGCAAGTTTTTCAAGTCCTTCTGGAGCAGCTATGATACACATGAATTTGATGTGCTTTCCGCCATGCTCTTTGATGAAGTTAACAGCTTCTATAGCTGAACCGCCGGTAGCAAGCATTGGATCAAGAACAACGATAAGTCTCTGCTCGATTGGATCAGGAAGCTTGCAGTAATATTCGTGTGGCTCGTGAGTTTCAGGATCACGATAAAGTCCGATATGACCAACCTTAGCTGATGGTACAAGAGCGTGAACACCGTTTACCATACCAAGTCCTGCACGAAGGATAGGAACGATTGCGAGTTTCTTACCATCAATAACCGGTGTCATGCAAGTTTCGATAGGAGTTTTTACTTCAACATCTTTAAGTGGAAGATCTTTTAATGACTCATAACCTTCAAGCATTGCAATCTCTTCAACGAGATTTCTAAATTCTGTTGTTCCTGTCTTTTCGTCACGGAGTAAAGAAATCTTATGCTTGATAAGAGGGTGTTCCATGATCTCTACATTCTGAAAATCTTTAAATTTCACTATTTTTACCTTCTTTCTTAAAAAGTGTATATTCGATTGACGATAATAGGGCTACAAAAGTCCATTAAAACCCATATTAAGACAATTTTAATCGTAGTTAAGGGGTGAGTCAACAAAAGAGATGAAAAATGGTCAAAAATGAAGAAAAAATGGAAAGAAATGTAGCTTGTGATTCTTGACAAATTTTTTCGCTTAATAGATTATAGTAACAATGGATTTAGTGTGTCTAAATGCATAGAAAAAATATAAAGGGGATAACCATGTCAAATTCAGAAACATCAAAAAAAAGACTAAAAGATGGCGAGGCAATCTATGACGCTAGAGAGTTAGGACTTTCAAAAATGATCATTCTTGGCTTTCAGCATATGTTCGCCATGTTCGGAGCAACAGTTCTTGTTCCTGCGATTACAGGACTTAGTGTTTCAGCAACACTTCTTTTTGCAGGTATTGGTACATTGCTCTTTCACCTTATTTCAAAGCGTAAGGTCCCAGCATTTCTTGGGTCATCATTCGCTTTCCTTGCAGGATATAGTGCTATTGCACCAAATGGGGAGAAGGAACTTCTTCCATATGCATGTCTCGGTGTTGCCTGTGCAGGTTTAGTTTACCTTATCCTTGCAGCTCTTATTAAAGTTTTTGGTATCAATAAGGTAATGAGATTTTTCCCACCTATTGTTACAGGACCAATCATCATTGCTATTGGTCTTACACTTTCAAAGACAGCAGTTGATAGCTGTGCAACAAACTGGCTTATTGCTGTAATAGCAATTCTTATCATAATAATCTGTAATATCTGGGGTAAGGGAATGATAAAGATCCTTCCAATTATCATCGGAGTAATCGGAACAACTGTGATCGCTGTGATCCTTATGATACTATATGGAACAGCAGATAAAACAGGAGCAAATATTGTTATCGACGGTCATGATAAACTGCTTCTTTTCTCAAAAGCAGCTCTTGATAATATTAAAAATGCAGCATGGTTTGGTCTTCCATTCCATAAGGAGGAGACAATCCTTTATGTTATAGAGCATCCAGATACAAAGCTTATCATTGCTTCAATCGTAACAATAGTTCCTATCGCACTTGCTACAGTAGTTGAACATGTCGGTGACATTTCAGCTATATCATCAACAGTTGGTAAGAACTTTATCAAGGATCCAGGACTTCATAGAACACTTACTGGTGACGGTCTTGCAACAACTCTTGCATCACTTTTTGGTGCGCCAGCTAATACAACATACGGAGAGAACACAGGTGTTCTTACAATTTCAAAGGTTTATGATCCACTTGTAATAAGAATTGCGGCAGTATTTGCTATTCTTTTTTCATTCTCACCAAAGGTTGCAGCATGTATCTCTGCAATCCCAACACCTGTAATTGGTGGTATATCACTTGTACTTTACGGTATGATCTCTGCAGTCGGTGTTAGAAATATCGTTGAAAATAAGGTTGATTTTAATAAGACAAGAAATGTTATCGTTGCTGCTATTATTCTTGTTCTTTCAATCGGTATAACTTATTCAACAGCTGGTACTATTTCCTTTACAATAAAGTCAGTAACTATCTCACTTTCTGGTCTTGCAGTTGGTTCTATTGTAGGAATTCTTCTTAATGCAATCCTTCCGGGCAAGGATTTTGATTTTGCCAAAACAGAAAGCGGCGCTGAGATTGAGCTTGCTGATGAAGAAGAGGCTGAGGCATTAAAAAAAGCTGAAAAATAAGGTATCTATTTTTTGCTTTTCATGTTTTAATATAAAAGATACCATAACAGGATGCTGTAAAAGGCATCCTGTTATGGTATAATAGGAAAGCGGAAATTTTCCGGTTATATTAAGGTTTTGAAAAAATAACAGCTAGTAAAGGAGAAGTAACATGTTTGATTTTGCAGAAATTGAAAAGACTGACCCAGAAATTGCGGCGGCAATGAATGATGAATATGCTCGTCAGAATCAGAATCTAGAGCTTATCGCTTCTGAGAATATCGCTTCTAAAGCGGTTATGGCAGCAATGGGAAGCCATTTGACTAATAAATATGCTGAAGGCTATCCTGGAAAGAGATATTATGGTGGTTGTCAGTATGTTGATGTTGTAGAAGATCTTGCAAGAGAAAGAGCAAAAAAGCTTTTTGGTGCTGAGTATGCAAATGTTCAGCCTCACTCTGGAGCCCAGGCTAATATGGCAGTATTCTTTGCTATCCTTAAGCCGGGAGATACATTTATGGGTATGAACCTTGATAATGGTGGTCATCTTACACACGGTTCACCGGTAAATATGTCTGGTAAATATTTCAACTGCGTTCCTTATGGTGTTGATGAAAATGGTTTTATTGATTATGAAGAAGTAAGACGTATTGCACTTAGCTGCAATCCTAAGCTTATCGTAGCTGGTGCTTCAGCATATGCAAGAAAGATCGACTTTAAGAAATTCCGTGAGATAGCTGATGAAGTTGGCGCAGTACTTATGGTAGATATGGCACATATCGCGGGACTTGTTGCTGCCGGAGAACATATGAGCCCAATTCCATATGCTCATGTTACAACAACTACAACACATAAGACTCTTCGTGGACCACGTGGAGGACTTATTCTTTGTTCAGAAGAGATCAATAAGAAATATAACTTCAACAAGGCAATCTTCCCAGGAATTCAGGGCGGTCCTCTTATGCATGTTATTGCTGGTAAGGCAGTATGTTTTAAGGAAGCGCTTGATCCTTCATTCAAGGAATATATGAGAAGAGTAGTTGAGAATGCAGCTACACTTGCAGAAGCATTAAAGGAAAGAGGATTCAATATTGTATCTAATGGTACAGATAATCATCTTATGCTTGTTGATCTGCAGAATCTTGGACTTACAGGTAAGGAAGTTGAAAAACTTCTTGATGAAGTTCATATCACAGTAAATAAAAACACTGTTCCTAATGATCCTCAGTCTCCATTTGTTACATCTGGTATCAGAGTTGGTACTCCAGCTGTTACAACAAGAGGTGCGGTAAAGGAAGATATGTATGTTATCGCAGATGCATTTAAGGCTGCGATCATTGATAAAGACAGTGAGAAAGCGATGGCTCTTGTAAAGAGCATTACTGATAAATATCCAATCTATCAGTAAATAAAGGTAAATTAAATGGCTGATAATAAAAATAACAAAAGTAATAATGATAATAACAAGGGACCAAATGGTAAGAAACCTATAAGCGGTTCTTCTAAAACTATTATTTTGCTCATTATATCTGTTATTCTCACGCTTTTGTTTGTCCAGCAGTTCAATAAATACAGATCTGCTGGAGAACAGGAAAAGACTTATGATTCTTTTCTAAAGATGGTAGAAAATAAGGAAGTCAGTAAGGTTGAAATCTATTCTGATAAGATTTATTTTGAACCAAAGAAACAGACTAATTCTACACAGAATGCAAAATATTACGTAGTAAGGACGGATGATTATAATCTGGTAGATAAACTTCAGAAAGCCGGAGTGACATTTTCTCAGGTGGATGAAGGCGGAAATGCTCTTATAACAACAATTCTTTCTTATGTTATAATGATCGGCGCTTTCTATCTTTTCATCATGCTTCTTATGAGAGGAGCTACAAAGGGCGGAGGAATAATGAATGTCGGAAAGTCCAATGCCAAGATGTATGATGTTGAGAAGAATACCGGGGTGACATTTAAAGATGTAGCAGGTGAAGAGGAAGCCAAAGAATCCCTTCAGGAAATGGTAGACTTCCTGAATAATCCTGATAAATATCTGGCTATCGGAGCTAAACTTCCAAAGGGGGCGCTGCTTGTTGGACCTCCGGGAACTGGTAAGACTCTTCTTGCCAAGGCAGTAGCCGGGGAAGCAGGAGTACCATTCTTCTCGCTTTCAGGTTCTGAATTTGTAGAAATGTATGTTGGTGTAGGTGCATCCCGTGTAAGAGATCTGTTTAAACAGGCGAATGCAAAAGCGCCATGTATCATTTTTATCGATGAGATTGACGCTATCGGTAGAAGTCGTGACTCAAGACAGATGGGTGGCGATTCAGAACGTGAGCAGACTTTGAATCAGCTCCTGGCAGAAATGGATGGTTTTGATTCGTCAAAAGGTATTGTAATTCTTGCTGCAACTAACAGACCGGAAGTATTAGATAAAGCCCTTCTTCGTCCGGGACGATTTGATAGAAGAGTTGTAGTTGAAAATCCGGATCTTAAAGGTCGTGAGGATATCTTAAGTGTTCATATACAAAAGGTTAAGATTGATGAAACTGTAAATCTTCATGAAGTTGCTCTTGCTACAAGTGGTGCTTCTGGTGCGGATCTGGCTAATATCGTAAATGAAGCTGCCCTTAATGCTGTAAGAAAAAGCAGAATGTGGGTATGTCAGACTGATCTTCTTGATGCCATTGAACTTGTATTTATGGGTAAGGAAAAGAAAAATAAGATCCTTACTGAAAATGAAAAGAAGGTTGTGGCTTACCATGAAGCAGGACACGCATTAGTTACGGCCCTTCAGAAACACACAATGCCTGTTCAAAAAATCACTATCATACCAAGAACTGAAGGCACTTTGGGTTATGTATTACAGGTGCCGGAGGATGAACAGAATTTACAGTTCCAGGATGAATTAGAAAATCGTATTGCAACTTTCTGCGGAGGAAGAGCTGCGGAGGCTCTTAAGTTTAATTCGGTTACATCCGGGGCTGCAAATGATATTGAGCAGGCAACTAAAATTGCCAGAGCGATGGTTACTATGTATGGTATGTCAGAAAAGTTTGGTATGGTCCAGCTTGAAGATATCACTGGTAAATATCTTGACAGAAGGGCAATGATGAACTGTTCAGATGAAACAGCAACAAAGATTGATTCTGAAGTAAAGTCTATAATAAAGAAGGCTTATAATAAGGCTTATAAACTTCTTAAGAAGAATGAACCTATTTTAAATGAGATAGCTGAATTCCTTTTAGAAAAAGAGACTATCACAGGTGAGGAATTTATGAAGATCTATGCAGAGGCTTCAGAGAAGTATGGCTTAGATGCTCCTGAACTTTCTGAACCTGAGCTTCTGCTTAAGGAAAAGGAAAAGACTAAGGACAAGGATAAAGATAAAAAGAAATTTAATGTCTATAAGTCAAGTAATTATCCTGAAGAGACAAAGAAAGAAAATGAGGCTGAAAAGCAGGTATATTTTGATTCTAATAATGAAGTGAAAGTCGTTGATGAAAAAAATGACGATGATGATGACAAAGAAGAGGAAAAAATGCTGATGCCTTGGGAAAGCTTTGCTAATTCAAATAAGTCTGATGAAGAATTATTAGATGAAGAAGATATTGATCCAAGTGAGGATGATCTTGAAGATCTAAAGAAAATTGATGGAGAATCTGATTCAGAAGACGAGGATGAATAAAAAGCTACAAATAAATACTACTTTGTTGTAAAATAAAGGAGAGCTAATCTTAGCTCTCCTTTTTTTTAAGCTTCTGATCGGACTTGAACCGACGACCTACTGATTACGAATCAGTTGCTCTACCAACTGAGCCACAGAAGCAATTAATATCTAGCACATGGCATATTATAAAATATAAATAAAAACTTGGCAAGGGGAAGGAATAATATATGGGATATAATTTTTTCGCGACGCTTTCAAGAATGAAATATATAGACAGATGGGCTCTTATGAGAAATTCCAGAGAGGAAAATCTGTCTGAACATTGTCTTGAAGTTGCAATGATCGCACATGCTCTTTGTGTTATAGCAAATAAGCGTTTTAACAGAAAGCTGGATTCTTCAAAGGCTGCGCTTATTGGGTTATATCATGATGCTTCAGAGATAATAACCGGAGATATGCCGACGCCGGTTAAGTATTATAGTCAGGAAATAAAGGATGCTTATAAAGAGGTTGAAAGGGTGGCGGAGTTTAAGCTGCTTGCCAAATTGCCGGATGACTTAAGACCGGAATTTGAAGAGATATTCAGAGCTTCTAATGACAAAGATGAACTTTATATGAGAAGGCTGGTAAAGGGAGCAGATAAGCTTTCGGCTTTGATTAAATGTATCGAGGAAGAAAAAGCAGGCAATCAGGAATTTAAAACTGCAAAGATAACAACAGAGGATTCGCTTAAAAAAATGGCTGAGGAGCTGCCGGAATTAAAGGTTTTTATGGAAGAATTCCTTCCGGCGTATGGTAAGACACTGGATGAACTTTCGTGATATTAAATAAAGATTGTAAGAGAATGGGCTTTCACAATATAGGATAAAGAATGTCAATATATATGAACTTTAAGAGCATCGAGGGCAAGGTAAAATGTTTAAAGATGAAACTAAAAAAATCAAATCAGATATAGAAGAAAAGGGCTGGTATAAACATCTTAAGACAATAAATCAGCATAAGATCGAAGTAGGAAAGAACTGCTTTAGATGTGGACTTTATAAGCAGGGGATGCTTCATGATCTTTCTAAATATTCATGGACAGAATTTTCGGTCGGGGCGAAATATTTTCAGGGAAACAGAAGTCCTAATGAAGCTGAAA
>CAMKMR010000021.1 GCA_946413945.1 uncultured Lachnospiraceae bacterium
AACTGAAGTAAGACTATCTGTTGAGAGAGAGGAAAACAAAGAGATTATTCTTGATACCGAGAAGAGAACAGAAGACGTTTATCGAATATATTATGAGGATTTAGAAAAAATCAGCAATCAATGAAAGTTGCCATCCTTGCATTTTACCTTTTAATGTGTTATATATTCCTTGAATAACTAGGGAGCTGGTTGGTCCGGCTGAGAAAAAGCAATTAGTAAGCTTTGACCTGTAACCTGATTTGGGTAATGCCAACGTAGGGAAGATTTAGTTTGTATGCTGTAACTAGGTTGATTTTTCGCGCATTCCCTCTGGGGATGCGCTTTTTTTATGAGGAGAGGAACAATGTTTAAAGAATGTTTTGATAATGTTAGAGATAAAAGTCCATTGGTTCATAATATTACTAATTATGTGACAGTAAATGATGTGGCAAATATAATCCTTGCCGCAGGAGCTAGTCCTATAATGTCAGATGAGCCGGAGGATGTGGAAGATATCACATCTATCTGCGGAGGACTTAATATTAATATAGGAACCCTGCATAAAAGCTCTATTGAAGGAATGCTTAGAGCTGGTAAAAGATCAAATGAATTAGGACATGTAGTTCTTCTTGATCCTGTTGGAGCGGGAGCTTCAAAGCTTCGCACAGATACAGCTCTTGATATTGCTAAAGAGATAAAGCTGGATGTGATAAGAGGGAATATTTCAGAGATTAAGACTATTGCAAATGGCTCTGGCAGTACTAAGGGTGTCGATGCGGATGTGGCTGATAAAGTAAGTGAAGAAAACTTAAACGAGGCAGTGGCATTTGCCAAAGAATTAGCAAAAAGATTAGATACGGTCATTGCGATCACTGGACCTATAGATCTGGTGGCTGACAGTGAACAATGTTATGTCATAAGAAATGGTCGTAAGGAGATGGCGTCTATAACAGGAACAGGCTGCCAGCTTTCAGGACTTATGACAGCTTTTCTTATTGCGAATCCAGAGGATAAGCTAAAGGCAGCGGCTGCAGCGGTCATAGCTATGGGGGCTGCTGGAGAGATCGGCTGGGAGCATATGAAGGATGGTGAAGGCAATTCCACTTATAGAAACAGGATAATAGATGCAATCTACAATATGGATGGAGAGATGCTCGATAGATATGCGGATTATGAACTGTTATAAAAAAGATGGATGTTTACTATGATAAAAAATTGCTATAAGATAGCGTTGATATGGAAATTCTCATAGGAAGGGGGAATTACTTATGATAGCAAATCAGCATATTCTTACAAAAGAACAGTTAGTCGAATCATTGATGTTATATGCTGTAACAGACAGATACTGGCTTAAGGAAGGGGAAAGTCTTGCTGAAAAAGTCAGAGAAGCCTTAGATGGCGGAGTCAGTTTTGTTCAGCTTAGGGAAAAGGATCTTGATAGAGATAAGATAATAAAAGAAGCTGAGGAAATAAAGAAAGTTTGTGCAGAATTTGATGTACCATTTGTGATTGATGATGATGTAATGCTTGCAAAAGAACTGGACTTAGATGGGGTTCATGTTGGGCAGAAAGACATGGAAGCAGGAAAGGTCAGAGAGATTCTTGGCAAAGATAAGATAGTTGGTGTTTCCTGCCAGACTGTAGAAGAAGCTGTTCTTGCTGAAAAGGAAGGCGCTGATTATATTGGTGTCGGAGCAGTATTTAATACATCTTCAAAGGATGATGCAGATGATGTTAGTCATGATACTTTGGAAGCTATAACAAAGGCGGTTTCAATTCCTGTCATTGCTATAGGTGGTATTAATAAAGAGAATGTTAAGGAACTAAAGGATAGAGGTATTGCAGGAGTTGCCGTTATAAGTGCCATTTTTGGGCAAAATGATATATGGATGGCGACTATGGATCTAAAGAGAGAAGTCCTTAAAATGTTAGGCAGATAATAATGACACTTTTTGACGAAAATGAGGTGAATTATGCACACAGCGTTAACAATTGCAGGATCTGATTCTAGTGGAGGTGCTGGGATTCAGGCGGATCTTAAGACAATGATAAGTAACAGGGTTTATGGTATGAGTGCGATAACTGCGCTGACGGCCCAGAATACTAAAGGAGTTACAGGGATCAGTAATGTTACTCCGGAATTTCTTCATAAGGAAATAGAAGCGGTTTTTACAGATATATTTCCAGATGCAGTAAAAATCGGTATGGTTTCAGACAGCCAGCTGATAAAGGTTATAGCAGAGGACTTAAAGGCTTTTAAGGCCAGGAATATAGTTCTTGATCCGGTTATGATAGCAACCAGCGGAGCAAAGCTGATAGAAGACAGCGCTATAGAGACATTAAAAAATGAACTGATCCCTATAGCTGATATAATTACTCCTAATATTCCTGAGGCAAAGGAACTAGCTGGCATTGAAATAAATACAAAAGAAGATATGGAAAATGCGGCAAAGCTTATAAGTGAAAGTTTTGATGGCGTATCAGTATTATTGAAGGGTGGCCATAATCTTAATGATGCTAATGATTATCTTTATACAAAAGGTAAAGGAGTATGGTTTATGGGAAAAAGGATTGATAATCCTAATACTCATGGCACAGGTTGTACTCTTTCGTCAGCTATAGCATCTAATCTTGCGAAAGGCTATGATGTGACTCAATCGGTCAAAAGAGCAAAGGCTTATATTTCTAAGGCTTTATCAGCTGGACTTGATCTTGGAGAGGGCAGCGGACCTATGGATCATGGCTTTATGATAAACGATTTTGATATGTGAATTTCTTATCTTTTGCTTGTGAGAAAATACTATAGAAGTTAAAAATTTTTTGGCTAATATTCCGTCTTACGAAAGCTTAACCCTTAATGTTAAAATGAATATGCGTGACAAGTTAATGTTTGTTTTATTTATTAAAGGAGCGTTCATATGTTCAGTGTAGGCGATTACGTTGTTTACGGAAATAACGGAGTTTGCAAGGTTACTGACATTGGACCAATTGATTGCCCAGGCGTTTCAAGGGATAGGCTTTACTATACCATGACGCCGTGCTATATCAGAGATAGCTCAGTTTCCACGCCTGTTGATAATACCAAAGTTGTCCTTAGAAAGATTATGACTAAGGAAGAAGCCGAGGATCTTATCAATAGAATGGATGAGATCGATGAGTTTAAAGTCCGTGAAGAAAAAAAGAGAGAGTATGAGTACAAAAGTACCATTCTTTCGGGTGACCCTGAAGAAATCGTAGGACTCATCAAAGCTATCTATGACAGGATTAAACGAAGGACCGATTCGGGCAAAAAAGTGACCAGTACTGATTCTAAGTATTTTCATATTGCTGAAGACAGCCTTTATGGCGAGCTTGCTATTTCATTAGGAATGGATAAGGAAAGCATTAAAGAATACATAAGATCAAAAGTGAAAACAGTATTTTCCGGTGAACAAGAACGTGATTAAAAAAGGTCGTGGCTTATGCCACGATCTTTTTTGCGTAGGCAACGAGCCAAGGTTCCTGCATTGTGCTTGCACAAAATGTAGGAACTTTGGCGACTGCCCGACATCGAGCCGATAGGCGAGAGGGATTATGAAGTAAAAAGAAGAAAGATAAGGCAATGTCAAGTGAAAAGGAAGAAAGTTAAGGTAATTGTAAAAGAATGTTTGTTATGTTAAATTTAATCTGTATTTTTAGCAATTCTAAATTATAGGAAGATAAGGGACTAGTCATGAATAAAGATGATATTTATGAAATTCGTATAGAGGATTTAGGAAATGATGGTGAAGGTATAGGGCATATAGATGGAATGACCATATTTGTAAAGGATCTTTGTCCGGGAGATCTTGCAAAGGTAAAGATAATAAAAGTAAAGAAGAACTATGCCTATGGAAGGGCTGTGGAGATAATAGAAGCTTCAAAGGACAGAGTTGAGGCAAAATGTCCTGTTGCAAGACAGTGTGGAGGCTGCGTATTGCAGCATTTATCCTATGAAGAACAGTTAAAGAGAAAGGATAAGAAGGTAAGGGACTGCCTTAGCAGAATAGGCGGCATAAAAGATATTGATTCTTATATGGAAGCGCCTGTGGGAATGGATAATCCTTATAATTACAGAAATAAGATGCAGTTCCCTGTAAGACGTAATAAGGAAGGTAAGTGTGTTGTAGGCTTTTATGCGGGAAGAACCCACAGTATAATTCCTGTTGATTCATGTGTGATCGGTCATCCTGTAAATGATAAGATAATAAAAGCTGTTAAAGATTTTGTAGATAAATTTAATATATCCTGCTATGACGAGCTTAGTGGAAAAGGCTTTTTAAGACATGTTTTAACAAGGCTAGGATTTACCACAAATGAACTTATGGTATGTCTTATTGTTAATGGAGAAAGTCTGCCACATAAGGAAGTCTTTACAGAAATGATAAGTGATGCAGTGGCTGAATATAATAAAGCAGCGGTTACTGAGAATAAAAATTCAGAAGAGATAATACTTAAATCGATAGTCATCAATATCAATAAGGAAAAGACCAACAGGATACTGGGATTTACTTCAAAAACTATTTATGGTGACGGCTTTATAACAGATTATATTGGTGATGTTAAATTTATGATATCTCCAGAATCATTTTTCCAGGTTAATCCGGTGCAGACTGTTAAATTATATAGCAAGGCTTTGGAATATGCTCAGCTTACAGGAAATGAAACTGTCTGGGATATGTATTGCGGTATCGGGACCATTTCACTTTTCCTTTCTGAAAAGGCAAAGAAGGTTTATGGAGTTGAGATAGTTCCTCAGGCTATAATCGATGCAAAGAAAAATGCAGAGTTAAATAATAAAGATAATATAGAATTTTTTACAGGCAAGGCAGAAGATATTGTAACCGAAATTTATGAAAAAAAGGATGAGGGATCAAGAGCGGATGTTGTCTGTGTTGACCCTCCAAGAAAAGGCTGTGACGAGAAACTGCTTAATACTATTGTTGCTATGGCGCCAGAGAGAGTGGTTTATGTATCCTGTGACCCGGCAACACTTGCAAGAGATGTAAAATTCCTTAGTGAACATGGCTATGAATTAAAGAAGGCGGTAGCATTTGATCAGTTTTCACATAGTATGCATGTGGAAACCTGTTGCGTGCTTGAGCGAATAAATAATGTGAAGTAAGACTATGGGATTAAGGCTTCGGAGGAGGAAGCAGATGGATAAGCAGAAGAATAATGAAGAACTCATTATATTGGATGATTCATATTTAGAAGAGATGACAGAGCTGTATAAAGAAGCATTTGGAGGAGAACCTTGGAATGATGATTGGAGTGACAGAGTACAGCTAAATGAGTATATGAAGGATATAACAGGGGCACATGGTGCCTTAAACTATGGTCTTATCGTTGACAAAAAATTAGTTGCTATGTCTGTCGGAAAGATCAGCCATTGGTGGGAGGGTACAAACTACAATATTGAAGAACTTTGTGTATCTTTGTCATATCAGGGACAGGGAATCGGCTCAAGATTTCTTAACTTTATTGAAAATGATATTCGTAAGAAGGGGTTAGCAGGGATATTCCTTCAAACTGATATTGATAAGCCGGCGTATCATTTTTATCATAAGAATGGTTTTAATGATCTGGATGCCCATATCAGTCTTTACAAGAGCGTACGAAATAAAGAAGGACTTAAGACTTGATCTTTTGCAAGATTATAATGAATGGAATCCTGCATCTTACACTATATATGGAAATTTACCCTTGATGATAGATTTTTACAATTTAAGAAAGCTTTAAGAAAGTCTTAATACTGATTATTTTTTATTGTGCTATTATTTACTCACATATAAAAAACTGTATATGGGAGAATGGTTTATGAGAAGGAAAATTATAATTCTTTTATCTTGTATTTGTTTAGGACTTTCAGCTTGTGGAAAAAGTGAGGGTAAAACAGAGACTGCTTCAGCAAGGCTTGATCTTGGGGAATATGAAGAGGTAAAGGCATACAAAGAAGATGGATCCGAAATATATATGTATAAAGACAAAGATAACGTATATAGGACAAAAGAAAAAGTGGCATATTATCGTGGATGCGATGGGATTTATAGAGCAAGAGGAAATGAGAATCTGTATTCTGAAAAAGAATTGATTGATGGAAAAGAAGATGAGGAATTAATTACAGAACAGGAAGCTTTAGAGGCGATTAAAAATTATTGTTTTGAAAAAGAACCTGGTTTAGAAAGAGCTATGGCCGACGAAAATAGTAAGGCTTATTTTACGGTTTCAACTGATGAAAATAAACTGATAAATGTTACTTACAGGGGCTATACTGCTGTATTGGTTAACTATCAGATCGATCCTGTTTCAGGAGATGTATATGCGACAGACAGTATTCCTGGAATAAGGGAAGAAGCGATGAGTACAGGCGAGGAATTTAATATAAAAACTTATATGAACTAAAAAATAACCAGTGATTAAAAAAATCACTGGTTGTTTTTTGGTAAGCGCCTCGGTGATAAAGTAGTCTGGCCTTAAGACGCACTGTATTAATTAAAGAACAGATTGATAAAATAGCCACCTAGAGTAAGACCTGCAATCGAGAATATAAGAACAAGGATCAGGATGATCTTTATAATTTTTGCAACAATACGCTGCCATTTGACAGGAGAGTTACAGAATTTTTTAAACAGGCCGCTGGCATTTCCGATGATAAGTAAAATTGCAGAAAAAAGTATTCCTGCAATAGAAGCAATAACAGTTCCTGCCAGTAAAAAAACTACAGCGATAAAAGCCGGAATTAGTATTAAAAAGACTAAAAGAACACAACAACCACCCATATTTTTTCTCCTTAGTATTGTAGACAAAAGTGTCAAAGGTCATGCAATAAAAATATTATTTATATTAGCCAATATATAACATGGAAAAGAATGTGTCAAAAGAATATAGACTTAGCTTATATCTTAATGTAAAATTTTTAGATAAGATGATCATGTAAGCTGGTATAAAGCGTGCTTAGGGTGAAGGGCGTATACTTAGGGTGAATAATGAAATCTGGAGTTTACATAACAAAAATAATGAGGTGAGAAAAATATGAATATACAGATTTTTGGAACAAAAAAGTGTAGTGATACCAGAAAAGCAGAGAGATTTTTTAAAGAACGGGGAATAAAATTCCAGTTTGTTGATATGAAGGAAAAGGGTATGAGCAAGGGGGAATTTAATTCAGTGGCGCAGGTTAATGGAGGGATGGATAATATGATAAACCCCGATTGTAAAGATAAAGACCTGCTTGCAATGATTAAATATATCGCAGAGGAAGATAGATTAGAAAAGATATTAGAGAATCCTCAAGTGATAAAGACTCCGATAGTAAGAAATGGAAAACAGTCCACTATCGGATACCAGCCGGAAATCTGGAAAAAATGGAACTAGTTTAAAAGCGTAAAGCATGACGAACTGCTTTACGCTTTTTTTTCGTGGCTAACGGGAAAAGATTACAGTGCCAGGTGAAAATATTCGGCTGTCAGGCTTGAATGACATCAAAGCACTAGGAGGGATGCTGGTAAGCAGGGAAGCGGGTGATTAAAAATTAAGTTGCAAATGATAATATATTAGCGTAAATTTATAAGAGATTTTTAAAGAAATAAAATTGTAGGGATAAGGAGAGGATATATCGGTGGCTAATAAGTTATTATCAGTTACAGTTGCTGCATTTAATGCGGAAAAGTATTTACGAGAAGTGTTAGATTCATTTGTTAACTTAACAAGAATAGATGAAGTGGAAGTTTTTGTAGTAGATGATGGAGGCACTGATTCTTCTCTTGATATTGCAAAAGAATATGAGAGCAGATTCCCAGGTGTCTTTATTCCTGTACATAAAGAAAATGGCGGCTGGGGTTCTACTGTAAATTACAGTATGAAACATGCCAGTGGTAAGTATTTTAAGATACTGGATGGAGATGACTATTTTCATGCTGAACATCTTGAAGAATTTATTGAATATTTATCAAAGATGGATGCGGATGTGATCATTTCTCCTTATACAAGCTTTAGAGATGGAACAGATAATGAACTTTCAATTGCTGGTTCATTTGATCCGGCATATAAAGTGGGAGAGATATACCCTGTAGCAAAAATTGATAAGGATTTTACCTTGGCAATGCATGCTATAACAGTTAGAACAAGCCTTCTTTCTGGATTTAGTTTAAAAGAAAAAGTTGTTTATCGTGATATGGAATTTACTGCAAATGTACTGCTTAAAGCTGACTCCTACTGCTTCTTTGATAAGTTCATATATTGTTACAGGCTCGGGCGAGATGGACAGTCTGTAAGCAGAGAGTCATATATTAAGCATATGGAAGAACATGGGGATGTTGTACTTGCAATCCTTCAGGCATCAAAGAAAACAGATGATCCTGCTAAGATACGCTTATTGTATAAAGAGGCAGTGGGTGCTTATATTCAACAATATAGAATTTATTTTTATCCAGAGCCAAAGAAATATATTAAGAAAAAACTTCAGAAATTCAATGGAACTGTACAGAAGGAATTTCCGGAATTTTATAGAGAAACAAAACTTCCTAAACCTTATTCTCTATTCCAGAAAGGAAACTTCAGATCTTATTTTTGGCTTGCCAGTGCAGTGACACTGTTTAGAAAAGTTAAAAAACTTATACGTAGAGGTTAGTGTTTTTAGATAATATGAGTTCGAATAATAATGTTAAAGCGTTAAAATCAGGAATATGGTATACAGCGGCGAGCTTTATTACAAAAAGCATTGGTTTTATCACTACACCGATATTTGCCAGATTATTAACAAAAAATGAGGTGGGACTTTATAGTAATTATGCATCGTGGCTTAATACTATAATGGTACTTGCAACCTTAAATCTCGGAGCTTCATTTATAAGTGCCAGATTTGATTTTAAAGATGATTTTGATGGCTATATATCATCAACTCTTGTTCTTAGTTCTGTAGTTACCTGTATTTGGGCGGCGATAATCAATCTGTTCCCAAAGTTTGTATCGTCTTTTACCGGAGTAGAGATACGATATTTAAATGTAATGATCGTTTATCTGCTATTATTTGCTGCAGTTGATATGTTTCAGGCAAGAGAAAGATATTATTATGGTTATAAAAAGACGGTTGTTATAGGCTTATCAATTGCATTGTCTACGGCGTTTCTTTCAGTTTATCTGGTAACAAGCTTAAATGACAGATTACTTGGAAGGATTGTAGGAAGTGCGATACCTACAATACTTATTGGCTTGGTCTTATATGCAATCTTGATTTATCGTGGAAGATCGGTGAATATTAAATATTGGAAATATGCATTGCCAATAAGTCTTCCTTATGTTCCACATGTATTATCATTGTCGCTTCTTAATGCAATGGATAAAATGATGATAACAAAACAGTGCGGAGCGGATGATAATGCCTTATATTCGGTTGTATATAGTTGTGGAGCTATAATAACAATACTTATCACATCACTTAATTCTGCTTTTTCTCCATGGCTCGGAGAAAAGTTAAACCAGAACAGACTTGACGAAATAAGGAAGATATCAAAATATTACGTAGCGATTTTTATTTATGCGGCTTGTGGAGTTATGCTTATTTCGCCTGAATTGCTTTATTATATGGGCGGTAAACAGTATATGGAAGCGCTCTATGTTATGCCGCCAATAGAATTGGGCTGTGTATGCCAGTTTTTATATACTATGTATGTAAATATCGAGCAGTTTAAAAAGAAAACTGTAGGTATGGCGATTGCCAGTATGATAGCAGCTCTTTCCAATTTTATTTTAAACTATATATTCATTCCGCAGTATGGCTATGTAGCAGCGGCATATACAACACTCGCAAGTTATCTGGTGCTTTTATTTATCCATATGTTTATTGTAAAACGTTTAGGACTGATAAAAGCATATTCGGGAAAGGTAGTGGCGGTGGTCATACTTTTTATGTCAGGATATACAGTAATTATACATCTGCTCTTTAAAGCTGCGATAGTAAGATATCTGGTAATAGCTTTATATGCATTGGCAAGTCTGGCTGTAGCTTATAAGTTTAAGGATAAGATAATTAAAACTCTAAAGGAAAAAAAGAAATAATAAAGAATATAAAAAAATGGATAAAAAATCGGAATTCAGAGACGACAAAAATAAGATAAAGATATCACCTGTAAATTTAATACCCTTAAGTTTTTTATTTACTATTCTTATAGGTACTGCACTTCTTATGATACCTATAGCAACAGCTGAAGGGGAAAAGACAAGTCTTCTTACGGCTCTCTTTACAGCAACTACTTCTACCTGTGTTACAGGATTAGTCGTGGTGGATACGTATGCTCACTGGTCAGTGTTTGGCCAGTTGATCATGCTTATCCTTGTTCAGATCGGGGGCCTTGGGGTAGTGACAGTTGCATCTATGATAATGCTTCTGGGAAGAAAAAAGTTTACACTTGGTGACAGGCTTCTTCTTGGAGATTCGATGAACGTTGAAAAAAACAGAGGCCTTTTAGGTTTTCTTGTGCGCGTGTTCAGAGGGGTCTTTATTACAGAAGGAATAGGCGCTCTTCTTTATGCTGTAAAGTTTGTTCCTGAGTATGGCTTTCTTAAAGGAATGTGGGCTTCAATCTTTCAATCTATATCAGCTTTTTGTAATGCTGGAATGGATATATTAGGACCAAACAGTATGATTGATTTTCGTGAATCATATTATATAATGTTTGTTACTATGATGCTTATAGTAGTAGGTGGTTTAGGCTTTGTAGTATGGTTTGATCTGGTGGATGGAATTAAAGATGGAATAAAGAAACATTTTTCATTTGGAAGGATCATCTCAAGATTATCAGAGCATACCAAGCTTGTTTTAATGATAACCTTTATATTACTCATCTTTGGAACAGTTTTTATTTTTGTTGCAGAATATAATAATCCGGAAACTATGGCGGGTATGAGTCTTGGACAGAAATTACTTAACAGTCTCTTCCAGTCAGTAACACTTAGAACGGCAGGATTTGCATCTGTGCCACAGGCGGGACTTACTGAAGCCAGTTGCGTTATTGGACATGTGCTCATGTTTATCGGTGGTTCTCCGGTTGGTACAGCTGGAGGTATAAAGACGGTAACAGCTTTTCTTGTATTTATGAATGCTTTGTCTTATATAAGAGGTAGAAATGAAACTGTGGTATATCATAAAAAAGTTTCTACAGAACTTATGAGAAAGGCTTCGGCTGTAGTATTTGTAAGTCTTATCACTATTTTTGTAATGACTTTGCTTCTTCTTTCAAGAGGAGGAATTTCGTTAAATGATGCCAGCTACGAGGTTGTCAGCGCACTTGGTACAGTTGGACTTTCAAGAAATCTGACTCCAAATCTTGATGCAGGTGGAAAGTTGATAATAATAGTATCTATGTTCCTTGGAAGGATAGGGCCTATCTCTATGGCGTTGTTCTTTACTAATAAGAAACAATTAAGTAACAGGGTTAGATATTCAGAAGGAAAATTTTATGTTGGTTAATGATATTTGGAGGTATAGATGAAAAAGTCGGTAGCAGTTTTAGGTTTAGGAAAATATGGAAAAAGTCTTGCTGAAAATTTATATAGATTAGGTGCAGATGTTCTTGCGGTTGATCAGGATGAAAGTATTGTAGACGAGATATCGGATGAGTGTACAGCAGCTGTATGTGCTGATCTCGAAAATGAAGACGAAGTAGCGGCTTTAGGTCTTAAAAATATGGACATTGTAGTTGTTGCCATGGGTAAAAATCTTGCAGCCAGCATTATGGCTGTTTCAGTTGCTAAGGAACAGGGAGTTCCTGTAGTTGTTGCAAAGGCGGCTTCGGGAAGGATGTCATCAATCTTAAAAAAGGTTGGGGCAGATAAAATCTTAGATCCTGAAGGGGAAAGTGGACTGCGCTCTGCGAGAATACTTTTTTCAGAATCATTTAAGGATTTTTTTGAACTTGATGAGAATATGTATATGATAGAGATGAAGCCTAGAAAAGAATGGATAGGTAAAAGTCTTAAGGAGATAGAATTAAGAAAAACGATGAATTTAAACGTAGTTGCCATTAAAGAAAAAGGTAGCTTATGGAGATTTGTAAATCCAGAGGAAGTATTTAGAGAAGATAATATACTTCTCATGGTAGTAGAAAAAAAGCATATGAAAAACATAGAAAGATAATAAAAGATGGAACCTCTTTACTGGATAAAGCAGTAAAGAGGTTTTTTAGCGCTATAGACAAGTATATTGTTATTAAAAATGGTGAACTGGATGCCTTATTCCATTAACATTCAGGATGGTGTTTACATAATATATAATACCTACAAAAAAACAAGCTTTTATTTAAAAGTTTTTTGTGAAAATGATACAAAGGAAACTGAAAGGCTTTTTACGTGTCAAAATAAAAGAAAGATATTTTCTTAACTTCCAATAAGTTTTGAAACTCAATTGAAAATTTAGGCGTAAAAG
>CAMKMR010000022.1 GCA_946413945.1 uncultured Lachnospiraceae bacterium
AGCTGCCCTTCGTATTAAGGATGAAATTGGTGCAGAAGTAACAGTAGTAACAATGGGTCTTCCAAAGGCAGAGGAAGTTCTTCGTGAAGCAATTGCAATGGGTGCTGACAAGGGAATCCTTGTAACAGACCGTGTTCTTGGTGGAGCTGATACATGGGCTACATCTCAGACACTTGCAGGTGCTATCAGAAATCTTGACTATGATCTTATCATCACAGGTCGTCAGGCTATCGATGGTGATACAGCTCAGGTTGGACCTCAGCTTTCAGAGCACCTTAACATTCCTGTTATTTCATATGCAGAGGATATTAAGATCGATGGCGATTCAGTAATCGTTAAGCGTCAGTTCGATGACAGATATATGAATTTAAAGGCTAAGATGCCTTGCCTTATTACAGCTCTTTCAGAATTAAATGTTCCACGTTACATGACACCAGGTGGAATATTCGATGCTTATGCAGCTGATATTACAGTTTGGGGCAGAGATAACTTAAAGGATACTCTTGATTCTAACCTTGGTCTTAAGGGATCACCAACACAGATCGCTAAGGCATCAGATAAGGTAAGAAAAGGTGCTGGAGAAAAGGTTACACTTGATAGCCCTGAAGAGTCTGCAAATTACATCGTTTCTAAATTACAGGAAAAGTTCGTAATATAATTTGAAGGAGGGTAACTTAAAATGGCATTAGAAGATTACAAGGGCGTTTATATATTTGCCCAGCAGGTTGATAATGAAATTAGTAATATAGCATTCGAGTTACTTGGTAAAGGTAAAGACCTTGCAGAAGCTCTTAACACAGAACTTACAGCAGTTTTAGTTGGTTCAAATGTTAAGGATCTTGCAGACAGCCTTGCTGAGTACGGAGCAGATAAGGTAATCGTTGTTGATGATCCAGAACTTAAGGATTACAGAACAGAGCCTTATACACATGCACTTGCATCAGTTATTGAGAAATATAAGCCAGATGTATTCCTTATCGGAGCTACAGCAATCGGTCGTGACCTCGGTCCTCGTGTTTGTGCTCGTATCCATACAGGTCTTACAGCTGACTGTACATCACTTGAGATCGGTGATTTCCCACTCGTAGCAATCCCAGGCAAAGAGCAGAAGCACAATCAGCTTCTTATGACTCGTCCTGCATTCGGTGGTAACACGATCGCTACAATCGCTTGTCCTGATTTCCGCCCACAGATGGCAACAGTTCGTCCAGGTGTTATGCAGAAGAAGGCAAAGGTTGCTGGTGCTAAGGCAGTTGTTGAAGAGTTCAATCCAGGATTTACACCTGATAACAAGTACGTTGAGATCCTTGACATCGTTAAGGAAGTTTCAGACGTAGTTGATATCCAGGACGCAAAGGTTCTTGTAGCCGGTGGACGTGGTGTTGGATCAGCTGAGAACTTTGCTATCCTTGAGGAGCTTGCAAAGGCTCTTGATGGTGAAGTAGCTTGCTCACGTGCAGTTGTTGATTCAGGCTGGAAGCCAAAGGAACTTCAGGTTGGTCAGACAGGTAAGACTGTTCGTCCACACCTTTATTTCGCAATTGGTATTTCAGGTGCTATCCAGCATGTAGCTGGTATGGAAGAGTCTGATATCATCATCGCTATCAATAAGGATGAGACAGCTCCAATCTTTGATGTTGCAGATTACGGTATTGTTGGTGATTTAAATAAGATCGTTCCAGAACTTACAAAACAGATCATCGCTGCTAAGGCTGCTAAGTCAGAGAACTAATTTTTGAAAAGATAATTTCTGATAAAACCCTCTAGAGTATAATTGCTCTGGAGGGCTTTTTTTTGCTTTTTTATCTCTGCTGTTATATAATTAACAGGTTAAGGTCATTTAATGACTAATCAGAATAGGAGAATGTTTTTATGATCGGTATTATCGGAGCAATGGATAAGGAAGTTGAAGAACTTAAGGGATTAATGAATGATGTAGAAGTTTTTGAAAAAGCTTCAATGAAGTTCTTGAACGGAAAAATGGAAGATAAAGATGTGGTTATCGTTAAGTCTGGTGTAGGCAAGGTTAATGCAGCTGCGGCAACTCAGCTTCTTATAGATAAATATGCTCCTGATATTATAGTAAATACGGGAATTGCAGGCAGTCTTGATGAAAAGATCAATATCGGAGATGTGGTTCTTTCAACTGATTCCCTGGAACATGATATGGATGTTACTGGTTTAGGTTATAAGAAGGGTGTTAACCCGGATATGGAAGAGTCTATCTTTGTGGCAGATGAAAAGATAAGAGAAATAGCAAAAAAAGCCTGCCTTAAGGTCAATCCTGATATTGAAGTATTTGAAGGAAGGGTTGTAAGTGGGGATCAGTTTATTTCAGAAAGAAGCCAGAAAGAAGCTATAAAAAAAGAGTTTGACGGACTCTGTACCGAGATGGAAGGTGCAAGTATAGCACATGTATGTTATCTGAATAAGGTTCCATTTTTAATTATCAGAGCTATATCTGACAAGGCTGATGATTCTGCCCATGAGGATTATCCTTCATTCCAGAAAAAAGCAATAAAGCATAGCGTTAATCTGGTTAGGGAAATGATAAAAAATATTTAAAAAGGAGCAGCAAAAAAGATGGAAAAAATTGCAAGTTTTACTGTTGATCATCTTAAACTTAAAACCGGATTATATGTCTCTAGAAAAGATAAGGTTGGGGATGCAACTATCACGACCTTTGATCTTAGGATGACCAGACCGAATTTTGAACCGGTCATGAATACTGCGGAAATCCATACGCTGGAACATCTGGGTGCTACTTTTCTTAGAAATGATCCTGAATGGAAGGATAAGGTCATATATTTTGGACCAATGGGATGCAGAACCGGTTTTTATATGCTTTTAAGCGGAGATCTTTCGTCAAAGGATGTGCTTGATCTTACAAGAAGGCTTTTTAAGTTCTGTGCTGAATTTGAGGGAGATGTGCCTGGACAGGCTGCAAAAGATTGTGGTAATTATCTGGATATGAATCTTGATATGGCAAAATATAGAGCAGTGAATTACCTTAATGTGCTAATGGATATTACTGAAGACAGATTATCCTATCAGGACTGATTGTTTTTAAGAGTGTCAAAAAAAGAATTAAAAGTCTAGGGAATGAGCCATTTATCGTTAAAAATTCTAGACTTTCATTTTAAAATATGATATTATGTTAGAACTAGTGCGTAAATGTTCAATGCAGCTAGAAAATGCATTGTTTTAAGGAGGAAATATTAAAATGAGTTTTACAGTTGAGAAGTTAGAAGGCAGCATGGCTGAACTTACTATTACAGTACCAGCAGCAGATTTTGAATCAGCTATAAAGGATGCTTACCAGAAAAACAAGAACAGATTCCAGCTCAATGGTTTCCGTAAGGGTAAGGTTCCAATGGCTGTAGTAGAAAAAGTATACGGAACAGAAGTATTCTTTGAAGATGCTGCTAATGACCTTATCAACAAGACATATCCAGAAGAGTCAGAGGCTTGCGAGCTTGATATCACATCAAGACCAGAAATCTCTGTTGAGCAGATCGAAAAGGGTAAGGATTTCATTTACAAGGCTAAGGTTGCTATCAAGCCTGAATTTACTCTTGGAGAGTACAAGGGAATCGAAGTTGAAAAGCAGGATGTAACTGTAACAGACGAAGAAGTTGATGCTGAGATTAAAAAAGCTCAGAAGGAAAACGGACGTAAGGTAGATGTTACAGATAGAGCTGCACAGCTTGAAGACGAAGTTAAGATTGATTTCGAAGGATTTGTTGATGCTGAAGCTTTTGAAGGTGGTAAGGGTAAAGATTACAGCCTTAAGCTTGGATCACACTCATTTATCGATACATTTGAAGATCAGATCGTTGGTAAGAACATTGGCGATGAGTTCGATGTAAATGTTACTTTCCCTGAAGATTATCAGGCTGAAAACCTTAAGGGTAAGCCAGCTGTATTCAAGGTAAAGCTTAACAAGATCACAGAGACAGTTCTTCCAGAGTTAAATGATGAATTCGCATCTGATGTTTCAGCATTTGATACATTTGAAGAGTACAAGCTTGATACAAGAAAGACTCTTGAGTTAAGAAAGAAAGATGCGGCAGAAAGAGCTAAAGAAGCAGCTGTTATCAATAAGCTTGTAGAAGTAACAGAAATTGACATTCCAGAACCAATGATCGAGTTACAGCAGGAGAGAATCCTTGATGATTTCGATCAGAGACTTCGTTATCAGGGAGTTACACTTGAGCAGTACTTAAAGATGGCTAAGATCGAGAAGAGCGCTATGATGGAACAGGTTAAGCCTGAAGCTATCCAGAGAATTAAGTCAGCTCTTATCATTGAAGCTGTTGCTAAGGCAGAAGGTGTAGATGCTACTGATGAAGAAGTAGATGCAGAAGTTAAGAAAGTAGCTGATCAGTACCAGCTCGAGATTGATAAGTTCAAGGAACTTGCAGGTGAGAAGGAAGTAGAAGCTATTAAGGAACAGGTTAAGAACCAGAAGGCAGTTAAGATCCTTGCAGAGAATGCAAAGGAAGTAGAAGCTGTTAAGAAAGAAGAGGCTGATAAATAAGTCAGACCTCGAATTTGAAAGTGAGGTTTTTTGATATGGCATTAGTGCCTACAGTCATTGAAACAAGCAGCAGAGGAGAGAGAGCATATGATATATACTCGAGACTCCTTAAAGAAAGAATCATTTTCCTTGGAGATGAAGTAAATGACGTTACAGCAAGTCTTGTTGTAGCGCAGCTTCTTTTCCTTGAATCAGAGGATTCAACAAAGGATATTAATCTTTATATCAACAGTCCTGGAGGATCAGTTACTGCAGGAATGGCAATTTATGACACAATGAATTACATCAAGTGTGATGTATCAACTATCTGTGTCGGCATGGCAGCAAGTATGGGAGCATTCCTCCTTAGCGGTGGTGCAAAGGGTAAGAGATTTGCTCTTCCAAATGCAGAGATCATGATCCATCAGCCACTTGGCGGAATGCAGGGACAGGCAACTGATATGCAGATCGCAGCAGAACATATTCAGCGTACAAAGCATAATCTTTATCAGATTATGGCAGATAATTGCGGCAAATCTTATGAAGAACTTGCTGCTGACTGCGAACGCGATAACTGGAAGACTGCACAGGAAGCTATGGAATACGGACTTATTGATAAGGTTGTAACAAATAGAAAATAATAATTTTATTAGAAGCCCGCAGATTTTTTGCGGGTTTCTTAAGTTGAAACAATATATAATTTTTGTTAAAAATGAGGGTTTGATATGGCAGATCGTACACAGGAGAAGGAGAAACTTAGATGCTCCTTCTGTGGCAGAACACAGGATCAGGTTCGTAAGCTTATTGCTGGACCTGACGTATACATTTGTGATGAGTGTATTGCTCTTTGTGAAGATATAATCAAAGAAGAGGAAGAGATGGAAAAGTTCCAGGGCGATTTTAATCTTCCTACACCAAGAGAGATTAAAGAGTTCCTTGATGAGTATGTAATTGGACAGGATGAGGCTAAGAAGGTTCTTTCTGTTGCGGTTTATAATCATTATAAGAGGATTCTTTCGAATAAAGAAATTGATGATGTTGAATTACAGAAGTCAAATATTATCATGGCAGGTCCTACTGGTTCAGGCAAAACTTATCTCGCACAGACACTTGCTAAGATACTCAACGTACCATTTGCAATAGCTGATGCAACAACATTAACTGAAGCGGGTTATGTAGGTGAAGACGTTGAAAATATCCTTCTAAAGCTTTATCAGAATGCTGATGGGGATATTGAAAGAACTGAGAGAGGTATCATCTATATTGATGAGATCGATAAGATTACAAAGAAATCTGAAAATGTATCTATCACCAGAGATGTATCAGGTGAAGGTGTACAGCAGGCTTTACTTAAGATCATAGAAGGTACTGTTGCTTCAGTTCCACCTCAGGGCGGACGTAAGCATCCACAACAGGAATTTATCCCGATTGATACAACTAATATCCTGTTTATCTGTGGCGGTGCATTTGAAGGGCTTGATAGGATCATAGAGAATAGAATTGGTAAGAAATCCATCGGATTTAATGCTGATATTGAAGATAAGCGTGCTGGAAGAAACGAAGGCGAAATGCTTAAAAATGTTGAGCCTCAGGATTTTGTTAAGTATGGTATCATTCCGGAATTTGTTGGCCGTTTACCTATGGTGGTTACTCTTGATCAGCTGGATGAGGATACACTTATCAATATCCTTACAAAACCTAGAAACTCAATTGTAAAACAGTATAAGAAGATGTTTGATATGGATAATGTAAAGCTAAGCTTTACAGATGATGCTCTTAGAGCAGTGGCACGTCTTGCTACTGAGAGAAAGACTGGAGCAAGAGGTCTTAGAGCGATAATGGAAAAGACAATGTTAAATGTTATGTATGAAATTCCATCTGATACATCTATCAAAAAATGTAAGATTACAGAAGATACCATTTTAAATGGATCTGAGCCTGAAATTACAAGATCAAATCAGATTGATCCTTTGGAAGAAGCTAGGTTACAGGATGAACTTGATGAAGAAACAATGCTTCGTCAAGGAGAAGATGAAGATGAGGGTGAAACAGCGTAATGATTATTAAAAATGCAGAACTTGAAACGGTTTGTGGTGTTACAAGTAAATTTCCGCAGCATGAGGAAGTGGAGATTGCTTTTGCTGGTAAGTCTAATGTTGGTAAGTCTTCGCTTATAAATGGTCTTATGAACAGGAAGAATCTTGCCAGAACATCGGCTCAGCCGGGAAAAACACAGACTGTTAATTTCTACAAGATTAATGATGCCTTTTATTTTGTTGACCTTCCTGGTTATGGCTATGCTAAAGTATCAGAACAGGAAAAGATCAAATGGGGAAAGATGATAGAAAACTATCTCCATACTTCAGAAAGCTTAAGACAGGTTTTTCTTTTGATAGATATAAGGCATGAGCCGGGAGAAAATGATGTCTTAATGTATGACTGGATCAAGTCAAATGGTTTTGAGCCTGTGATAATTGCAACGAAGCTTGATAAGATCAAGAGAAGCCAGGTGCAGAAGTGCATATCTGTGATAAAAAAGAAACTAAAACTGACTCAGGAAAGTATCATTATCCCATTCTCCGCAGAAACAAAGCAGGGAAGGGATGAGATACTTGATCTGATTGAAAAGACCATGCAATGACTCTTTTGTATGATTTTGTGGTAAATAAAAAAAGCTGTAAGAAAAATCTTACGGCTTTTTTTATATGATCTGTAACAGGATGTTTTAAAGCGGTGATATGTAGCAGTTTAATTTAATGAAAAGGACGTTTTAAAGATCGTAATTTGTATTAGCGATATCGCTGGCTATTTTTAAGGCAGCTGGATTTGATCTTAATTCTTCTGAAATATCGATGATATTAGCTCGATCGATGAATTCAGTTTTTTCTTCTGCCTGTTCTATAGCTTTTTCATTCGAAGAATCATTTGCCTTTTCATCAGATTTCTTAGTTGATCTTAGATCTTCTTCTTTTGAATCGGCGTCTTCGTCAGAAGCTGCAACCCATAAACTTTTAATAAGGTTAGAATATACTTCGGAACTTTTTTCGCTCCATTTCTTACAAGCCTTCTTTGCTATAGTTTCATCTGGGACAGTGAGTTTTATATTGACAAGAGTTTCTTTTCTTTCCTTAATAACACATTCAACAATATATTCCTGATGTGTGCTGTTTGGATAGTAATCTGCATAAATTTCAGATCTGTTTTTAAGTGTTATCTTTTCCTGTTTAAAATAATCTAAAATATCCTGTTTGATTGAATTTGGAATTCGATTCTCAAAATATGAAATGGCTTCTTCCCCGTAGCTTGTGATCCTGTAATGATTATTATTGCCAACTACGCTCTTAGACATGAAACCTTTATCTATCAGATCTGCAAGGGTATCATACATATTGATAAAGTCTGTGTATCCTTTATCCATGATAAAACCGTTGATCTGCTCGTTGGTAAGCGCATATTCGTTAACGCGGTCCAACATATATAGGATTATCAGTTTGTATAAAAATGAGCTGTACATACAACCTCCCCAAAATAAGACACTTATTAAAGAATACGACAAACTAATATAAAAAGCAATGAAAGAAAAATAAAATGATTAATAAAGAGTTAATAAAGACTTAAAAATTTTTTTTATATTATTTCTTAGACAATTATAGTACAATGTAAAAAGACAAGATGCATTATGTGGAAATTTTTAAGGGAGAAAAAGTTTTGGGAGCGAATAAAAATGTAGAAAAGATGATCACAGATCCATTTTCTGTTAAAGAAACGGAAAGGGTCAGGTGGGTTGATATTGTAAAAGGAATGGCAATATTACTTACTATCGTTGGACATACAATTCAATATTATTTAAAAGGAAGTTGGATAAGAGAAATTGTTTTCTCTTTTCATATGCCGTTATTTTTTATAATGAGTGCATACACATTTAAATTTTCTGATGATACGTTGAGCTTTAAGAAAAAGACAATAAAGGCATGTAAAAAGACTATATTCCCTGCTACGTTATGCTTTTCACTGCTCACGTTAATAGCTATCATAAAAGATACAAAAGTTCTTAATAATCTATCATTTCTAAAAAATACAATATATAGCTATTTATTTGCCAGTGGTATAAAATTAGACTATTATGGCCGCGAAATTAAAGAGATGGGAATGCTCTGGTTCCTTTTTGTGCTTTTCTTTGGCCGAACAGCTTATGACTATACTCATCTTATAGTAAAAGATGAGAGAAAGCTTGGGCTTATATCGATGCTGACAGGTATCTGCGGCATTATTTTAGGCAATGTAATGCCGGTAGCATTTTCTATGGATATAGCAATGGCAGTATTTCCTTTTTTCTATGTTGGAACGTGTTTGAAAAAAATGGATATGAACAAGAGTTATATAAAAAGATCATGTATCATGCTTGTGATTTTTGTAACTACTTTACTTGTGACATGTTCTGATCCGTTTAAGCGTACATATTTAGAACTAGCGGCACGAAGGTATCCTTTGTTTCCTGTCTGCTATATAACTGCGATTGCAGGTACATTAGTTTTGAGTGGGATTGCTATTTTAATATCAAAAGGAAAAATTTTAAATTATATTTTTTCATTTATAGGTAAAAAATCATTATACCTTTATTGTGTGCATTCAATAGATACCGTATGGAATAGATTTTGGAGTTTTAAGGAAAACCAGTATTTAAGTGCGATAGTTAGAATTATTATAGATTTAGCTATCTTTACTTTATTAGTACTTGTAATAGACTTCTTTAAAAAAAGCAAAAAAAGCTGATTAGAATAAAAACTGCTTAAAAAAATTGTTTAATATACAGCATGGTCTTAAGTGACAGCAGAAAAAAATAAAAAAAAGCTGCTTTTAGTCACCTTGTGGATCTGTGCTGTATTTTTAATTTGGAAGTGGCTTTAATAATACGCAGTCTAGTGATGTTTTGGTATGTTGCTTAAAGAGAAGATATTTTAAAATATAGAGAAGATAATTTGAAGTGTAGAAATTGACATGAAAAAATAATGATGATATATTGGATATATCTTAATTCAAAAGAGAAATCTGTATTCTGTTTCGAAATTTGTGTTTTCGAAAATTATTAATTTCCCATAAGACATATAATTGATGCAAAATATGAAAAAATAAAAGGAGAATTTATGGATTATAGCAAGCTTAAAATTGCTGAGCTTAGAGTAATCGCTAAAGAAAAAGGACTTAGAAACATAGCGGTAGCAAAAAAGAAAGAATTAGTGGAGCTTCTTACAAATGTTGATAAAATGCTTAATAAAGATGTTCCAACAAAAGAGACAGCTGCTAAAGAAAATGCAGAAATAAAAACAACTGATGAAGATTTAGCAAAGCCAACTGTAAAAAGAAGAGGTCGTCCTCCTAAAAATAAGGACAAGGCCGATGATAAAGAAATAAAATCGGTATCTTCTAAGGAAATGGCAGCTACATCTGACAAAGCTGATAAAAACACTGTAGAAGCAGCTGATAAAATATCTGCTAAATCAGATGAAAAAACTGTATCTAAAATAGAGGAAGGTCTAAAACAAAAGTCAGAAGAGAAACAGGCGCCTAAAACAGAAGAAAGACAAGCATCTGAAACAGAAGAAAAGATAAAAACAGAAGTTGAAAATAAGACTTTTAGTCAGCCAAATAGATCATTTCAGCCAAAACAGCAAAAAAGAACTGATGGCCAGCAGATGAAAGACCGGAATCAGCAAAGAAATGCGGCGCCGATAGCGACACAGCGGAATATGAGAACTCCTCAAGCAGGACAGATCATAAGAACTGCGCAGCCAAAGCAGCAGACTGAAGTACAGGAAGGTCAGGAAGTACAGCAGTTAAAGGTTTTTGATGGTCAGGAATATAATCCACAACTTGCATCTGATCAGCAGGCTTATGGAATTCTGGAAGTAATGCCAGAAAGTTTTGGCTTTATTAGAAGTGACAACTACATGCCTGGAGATAGAGACATTTACCTGTCACCGGCTCAGATAAGAAAGTTTGGATTAAAGACAGGAGATGTTGTTCGAGGACCTATAAAACTAAAGAGCCAGAATAATGAAAAATTCAGCGCCCTTCTTTATATTGAGTCTGTAAATGGAATGTTCCCATCCCAGATAATAGGTAGAAAGAATTTTGAAGATCTTACACCGATCTTCCCAAATGATAGAATTAAGCTGGATTATGATAATGCTCCTGCTTCCCTTCGTATGGTAGATTTCTTCTCGCCAATAGGTAAGGGACAGAGAGGAATGATAGTATCTCCTCCAAAAGCAGGTAAGACAACGCTTTTAAAACAGATTGCAAAAAGAATAAGCGTTGCATATCCGGAAATGAATCTTCTTGTTCTTCTTATTGATGAAAGACCAGAAGAAGTAACAGATATTAAAGAATCAATAGAAGGCCCGAATGCTGAAGTTATCTATTCAACTTTTGATGAATTACCAGAACATCATAAGAGAGTTTCAGAAATGGTAATTGAAAGGGCAAAAAGATTAGTTGAGAGTGGAAAGGATGTTGTTATCCTTATTGACTCTATCACAAGGCTTTCAAGAGCATATAACCTTACAGTTCCGCCAAGTGGAAGAACACTTTCGGGTGGTCTCGATCCGGCTGCTCTTCACATGCCAAAGAAATTCTTTGGTGCAGCCAGAAATATGAGAGAAGGCGGAAGTCTTACAATCCTTGCTACAGCTCTTATAGAGACAGGAAGCAGAATGGATGATGTAGTATTTGAAGAGTTCAAAGGAACAGGTAATATGGAACTTGTTCTTAATAGAGAATTATCTAATAAGAGACTTTTTCCAGCTATTGATATTGTTAAGTCAGGTACAAGGAAAGATGATCTTCTTCTTGATCCGGACGAGCAGGAGGCACTTGCACTTGTTCATCAGCAGCTGGGCGGTCCAAAGAATGACGATATCACAGAAGAAATAATAAAATTATTTAGTAAAACAAAGAATAATAAAGATTTTATCTTTTTCATAAATAAGATGTTTGGAAAAGGAAAAAGATAAAAAAGCATAGGGAAACGTGAGTAAAAAAATAACTTGCGCTTTATAAAATGCTATGCTAAAATCTTTAACGTTACTGGTATGAGATCGAGGTACGTCAATTTGGCGTGCAGTGTCTTATATACGTTATATTAAAGGAGAATTGAAAATGAAGTCAGGAATTCATCCAGAATACCATCAGGCAAAGGTTGTTTGCAACTGCGGTAACGAGTTCGTTACAGGTTCAACAAAGGAAGAGATCCACGTAGAAATCTGTTCTAAGTGTCATTCTTTCTACACAGGTCAGCAGAAAGCTGCTAAGGCTCGTGGACGTATTGAACAGTTCAACAAGAAATACGGAACACAGTAGTAAGTATTTAAAAACAGGTTGGGATATGTCTCGACCTGTTTTTTGTATATGTAATGAGATATAATATCGCCATTTGGCTGCTGCTGATCAAAAGGTCGCAAGATAAAAAAAGAAGGCGGTGGGCAAGGTGGTTTATATTATAAAAAATAAAAGAGGAATGTATGAAAAGAGTAAGTATTGGAGGGCAGGCTGTACTTGAGGGGATCATGATGAAAGGTCCTGATAGATATGCGCTTGCTGTCAGAAAAGCAGACAATACTATAGAAGTTGAGGTAAAGGACTATGTGTCCTTAAATACAAAATGGCATACTGCTAAAATCCCTGTTATAAGGGGTGTTGTAAGTTTTATAGAATCTCTTTATATAGGGCTTGGAACTCTTATGAGGTCATCTGAATTTATTGAAGATGAAGAAGATGATAAAAATAAGAAAGCGTC
>CAMKMR010000023.1 GCA_946413945.1 uncultured Lachnospiraceae bacterium
ATCTAATATAATACACGAGAAAAAGTTTAGTGAGTTTTTTGAAGAAGAAAATCCAGACTTGAATGAGGAAGAACTGCCGACTTGGTTGGGATTACTTCTTTCGATAGGTAGTTTGGTTGTTTCAACCATAAGGTACCCTTATTTTATGGCTGGATTTTTTTTGTTTATTGTTTTAAAGCTGTTTCTAACTATCACAGCTAACAAAATGCCATCAGAGATTTCAAATTCAATAAATCTCTTTGATCTATCAATTTCCTTCACCGCCTCTATGGCATTAGTAAGCATATTAGATATCAATATACTTAAATCCCTGTCGGACAATCCTGTGCCATCTTTAATGAATCCTTTTACCTTAATATCACACTCATTCCTAAACGGAAGAAAATAATAATTAAGCAATACGTTTATCACTTCATTTCCAACGTCAAAGTAATTATTATCAATCACTTCTATATCATGATAAATATCATCTACATAGTTTTTTAATTCCTTTAATTTTCCATCATTGATAAAATACTTTATATTTATCATCTGAGACTTTATATCATGTCTAAAGCGCCTTGTGGCCTTCTCTTTACTAAGAACTAACTCATAATATTTTTTCTGCTGATCTTTATATTTTTTTAGCAAACTGCTTTCCTCTATATAGGTCAGCTTATCTTTAATAGTGTATAATAACAAAGCTACGCCGCCACCTATAGTCATCCCTCCGGCTACCAACAAGATGCTTCCAATATTATTAAGCTCTCTTTTGTCAATATACTCTAATGCCACAGAAAAATAAGCTAAAAACAAATTAACCATCACCAATACGGGTATCAGACACATATATACTCTGTTTGATACTGAAAGGCCCCCTCTTTTCAAGTGCTTTGGAATTAATAAATAATATATCCACATAATACCAATAATACATAATAAATACATTATTTCCTTGTATGGATATTTTACATTTATATATACTTCAATAATGTGCTCAATAATAGTTTCAAAAATTGAAATATATAAAAATGAAAACAAGCCACTCAAAACTCCCCTTTGTATATTATTATCAAACAATAATATACAAAGAATAAATGCAACAAATAACAGTATATCTTTTCCCTTATTAAATAAAAGAAACATTACCCCACAAGTTAAAAATATCAACCAACCAATACATCTTATCTTTTTATTTTTTCTAAACTTGAAATCTAAAAATATTGTAACAAAAGAATAATATTCAAATAACTGCAGAAAATAAAAGTTCCAATTTGCTATTCTTGATATCACCTTTTCACACCTCTGTCAAATAAAACTATCGCTTCCATCACATCAGAATGCAGCCTTCTCGCAACTGGAATCTTAATACCATTTTTCATAAGTAAACCATCTTTTTCAACCTTAGAAATATAAATCATATTTACAAAATATGATTTATGGACTTTAATAAAAAAATTACTATCAAGTATCTGTTCCAATTCTTTCATAGTTTTTCTACTATCAAATACCATATCATCGGTGAAGACTTTTCTATAATCAACTTTTGATTCAATAAAAACAACCTTCTTTTGAGGTATATTCATCATTTTACCTTCACTATAGACTTTTAAAGTACAATCTGACAGTGAAAACAACAAATAATCAAATGCCTCAAACAATTTGTCTTTATCAATTGGTTTTGTGACATATCTTACAGCGCCAATTTTAAATGCATCTTTGTAATTCTCTCTAGACGCTGTTAACATTATTATTTTCTTATCCCTACCCATTTTAGGTAAATGCTCGATAGCTTCTATTCCATTTCCATCTGCTAAATTTACATCCATTAAAATAGCATCGTATTTTTCTTGGTAATTTAATAATTCACTAATTGAATAACAGCTGTGCAATGTCAATTTGCTAGTCTCAGCGTATTCCTTGCTCAATTTAGCAATCTGTTCATGAACGCATTTTTCATCATCACAAACAACAATCCTTATGCCCACTTTTTTTACTCCTTAGTTTAATCTATAACTTTGCTCCCAATCCTTAGCTATTTTATATCCCCAGTATTTTTTTAGCAATAAAAAAGCAAAAAAGCCAATACACATATAAGCATACCGGCTTTTTAAAAACTTATTTTAAATTGTGATTCTTTACACGAAGTCGTATCATCTCTCTTCTAAGAGTCGCTTCTGCCTGGAAGTATTCCTGCAGACTCTTCTTTTGAAGCATTTTTTCCTTTGCTTCTTCTGCACGCTCTTTAGCACGCATTTCATCAATCTCATCAGGTCTTTCTGCCGTATTTACAAGGACCAAAACATCGCCGTTTTCAATCCTCATCATCCCCTCGGACACAGATGCATAAAGTTCCTCGCCATCCTTAGTTCTATATTTTATTTCACCCGGAACAATGGCAACGATGACATTTCTATGATCTGCAAGAACGCCGTACAAGCCTCCACTTGTTGGAATTACAAGAGATTCAAGTTCCCCTTCAAAGAAAGTACTATCTGCTTCGTATATTCTTGTCTTAAAAGTCTTCAATTATTGATCACTCCTCGGACTTAAGCTTTTCAGCTTTCTTTATAGCATCATCAATAGTTCCAACATTAAAGAAGGCCGCTTCTGGAAGATCGTCATATTCACCCTCGACAATTCCCTTAAAGCCTTTTATAGTTTCTGCCAATGGTACGAACACACCCGGATTTCCTGTGAACTTTTCAGCAACGAACATAGGCTGTGACAGGAATCTTATTATCTTTCTTGCGCGATTTACTATAGCTTTATCATTGTCACTAAGCTCATCCATACCAAGAATAGCAATGATATCCTGAAGTTCATTATACTTCTGAAGATATTCCTGTACCTTACGGGCAACACAATAATGTTCCTCTCCTACGATACTTGCTTCAAGGATTCTTGAAGTAGATTCAAGTGGATCAACCGCCGGATAGATGCCCTGTTCTGCAATCCTACGTGAAAGAACCGTTGTAGCATCAAGATGCGTAAATGTTGTAGCCGGGGCTGGGTCTGTAAGGTCATCGGCAGGCACATAAACAGCCTGAACAGAAGTTACAGAACCCTGCGCTGTAGATGTGATTCTTTCCTGAAGTGCACCCATTTCATTTGCAAGTGTTGGCTGGTAACCAACTGCCGAAGGCATACGTCCAAGAAGAGTTGACACTTCCGAACCAGCCTGTACAAATCTGAAAATGTTATCTATAAAGAGAAGCACATCTCTATGTTCAACATCACGGAAATATTCAGCCATTGTAAGTCCTGTAAGAGCTACTCTCATACGAACACCCGGAGATTCATTCATCTGTCCGAATACCATGGCTGTCTTATCAATAGTTCCACTTTCCTGCATCTCATTCCAGAGATCATTTCCTTCACGGCTTCTTTCACCTACACCAGTAAAGATAGAATATCCACCATGCTCCATAGCTACATTATGGATAAGTTCCTGTATAAGAACTGTCTTACCTACACCGGCACCACCAAAGAGACCGATCTTTCCACCCTTCTGATAAGGCTCAAGAAGATCAACTACTTTGATACCTGTTTCAAGTATCTCAACATCTGTTTTCTGTTCTGCAAATGCAGGTGGATTTCTGTGAATCTCCCATTTTTCAGAAGCTTCATCTATTTTCTCTCCACCGTCAATAGGCTGTCCTAATACATTAAACATTCTGCCTATTGTTGGTTTTCCAACAGGAACCTTGATTGCTGCCCCTGTCGATTCAACTTTCATATTTCTTGAAAGTCCCTCACTCTGAGACAGGATTATACATCTTACAACATTTCCTGTAAGAAGCTGAGAAACTTCCATAACACGCTCTTCTCCATTTACATTCACGGTAAGAGCTTCATTTATCTTTGGCAGCTGACCAGCTTCAAATTTTACATCTATAACCGGTCCTGAAACCTGAATGATCTTTCCCTCGCTCACTATTTTGCTGCCTCCTTCTTTCTTTTATTTTTCTGCGCCTTAGCACCGGCAGACACCTCTGTTATCTCCTGAGTGATAGCAGCCTGTCTGACTCTGTTATATTGAACTGAAAGCTCACTAAGCAGTTTTTCAGCATTTTCGTTAGCTGAACTCATGGCTGTCATACGAGCGTTCTGTTCACTACAGAAACTGTCTACTAAAGCACCATATATAAAACCAGCTATATAACTAGGAACAATATTATTGATAACGTCAGTAACTGATGGATAGAAATCATACTCAATAGTAACTTCACTTTCAGCTGAATTTTCCATATGGGTAAAACGGCTTTCAGCAACCTTACCTGAGAAACTTCCTCTTTCAAATGGAAGAAGTCTTGTTATCTTTACATCTGATCCCATACCACCTTCCATATTGGAATAAATGACACGGATCTCATCAACTTTTTTATCATTATACCTTTGAAGGAGTACATTACTGATCTGTCGTGCCCTTCTAAATGAAGGATTCTGAGCCGTATAAAGAAAAGACTGTTCTATCTCTACGCCTCTCTTGGTAAAATAATTTCTACCATAGCTTCCAACAACATAAAGTTCTACATTCCTATGTCGCTTCATTTCTTCCTCAGCGGCTTTAATAACATTATGGTTGTAAGCTCCTGCAAGACCTTTATCTGCAGTAATTACAAGATAAGCATAAGTTTCTGCTGCTTTTCTTCCCTTCATAGGATAGAAATAATGACTATGTACATCCATTCTTCTTTCAAAGATCTTTTTAATCTCTTTTTCCTGAAGATCAAAGTATGGACGCGCCTTATCTAATTCTTCTTTTGCTTTTCTAAGCTTGGTTGATGAGATAAGATACATTGCATTTGTAATCTTTCCGGTGTTGCTGACACTTATCATTCTGTCTTTAATTTCTTTCAGACTTGCCAACTTATATCACCACCTTAAAGATTTTTCTTGATAAATGTATCTACGTATCCTTTTGCTTTTTCAATAATATAATCTTTATCATCATCAGAGAACTTTCCAGTCTCTTCTATTCTTCTGCAAAGCGCGGCTTCATCACTTGCAAATGATTCCAACATAAACTTTCTAAATTCTGTTATCTTTTCTATCGGAATCTCTATCATAATTCCAGCAGTTGCAGAAACAAGTGTGATGACCTGTTCGTACAGCTTAAGAGGATTATTCTGATTCTGACGGAGCAGTCTCATAAGTCCCTGACCATAAGTAAGCTGTCTCTTGGTAGCATCGTCTAAGTCACTTGAAAACTGAGTAAATACTTCCATTTCTCTATATTGGGCAAGATCAAGTCTTATACTACCTGCAGCTTTCTTCATCGCCTTTGTCTGTGCAGCTCCACCTACACGGGATACTGAAAGACCAACATTTACAGCAGGTCTCTGACCAGAGAAGAAAAGATCTGACTCAAGGAAGATCTGTCCATCAGTAATAGAAATGATATTTGTTGGGATGTAAGCAGATACATCACCTGCCTGAGTCTCAACGATAGGAAGAGCAGTAAGAGATCCTCCTCCCTTCTCTGATGAAAGATGCGCTGATCTTTCAAGAAGTCTTGAATGAAGGTAGAATACATCTCCAGGATAAGCCTCACGACCTGGCGATCTTTCAAGGAGAAGGCTCATAGCACGATATGCTATAGCATGTTTTGAAAGATCATCGTAAACGATAAGCACATCCTTACCCTTATTCATAAAATACTCACCCATGGCTGTACCGGCGTAAGGTGATATGTACTGCAGCGGAGCAGAATCACTGGCTGTAGCAGCAACAATGATCGTATACTTCATTGCATCATTTTTTCTAAGTGTACCAACCAAATGTGCTATAGAGCTGGCCTTCTGTCCTATAGCAACATAAATACAGATAACATCTTTGCCCTTCTGGTTAAGCATAGTATCAAGGGCTATGGCAGTCTTACCAGTCTGTCTGTCACCAATGATAAGCTCTCTTTGTCCACGTCCGATAGGAAACATAGAGTCTATTGCAAGGAGTCCTGTATTCATAGGCTCATTTACAGGCTGTCTGTCTAATATTCCTGGAGCTGGTGTCTCTACTGGTCTATAGTCATCGGCTTCGATCTCTCCAAGTCCGTCAATCGGATTACCCAGAGCATCCACAACTCTTCCAAGGAAATTATCGCCTACCGGTATACCAGCTGTCTTCTTTGTTCTTCTTACTCTGCTTCCTTCTGTTATCTCTTTGTCAGAACCAAAAAGAATGATACCTAATTCGTCAGGTCTTAAATCCTGAACCATTCCCTTTACTCCTGATTCAAACAAAACTACTTCGCCATACTGCGCTGAATCAAGACCAGATGCAGTTACTATTCCATCGCCAACAGTCTTAACCACGCCTTCTTCTTCTGGAGAGACCTTTACGCTCCAGTCATCTACCGACGTCTTCATAGTTGAAATGTACTGACTTCCATCATCTGTGATATGGGCCTTGCCAGTAGCATTTTCAATCATATCCTTAAACTGCTGATATCTTCCTTCAAGTGTCCAATCGTAGACTTCATCATCTACAACAAGCTTAAATCCTTTTAATATATTCTGGTCTTCTACCCATTCAAGCTCAAATGGCTTATTATATTTCTTTTCAAGAAACTCTACAAAGCCTTCTTTTTGCCTATCATCAGGACATACAGAAGAATAAAGGAAAGCCACATTTTTATCAGTCATTTCCATCACTTCCATCCTCTAAACTCTTTTTTGCCTCGTCAAGAAAAGCGTCAAATGTTGCTTCTGTACTATAGTTAAGCATCATCTTTTTAGATGCTTCTTCAACCATAATATTAATATCTTTTTCGGCTCCTCTAACAATTGATTCCTTAAGTGCCTTTGCCTGTTTTCCGGCATTATCTAAGATCTTCTCAGCTTCCTTCTTGGCAGCATTTATTTCTTCAGTCTTTATCTTTTCAATATCAGCCTCAGCTTTTCTTTTTTTGCTGACAATCTCTTGATCCACCGCTTCAAGTTTTTCCTGATATTCTTTTTCTTTTATTTCAGCATCCTTTAACTTCTTATCAGCGTCATCAATTTCTTTCTTTAATTCTTCTGTTCTTTTATCCATGAAATCCTTAACAGGCTTGTAAAGGATAAGATAAAGCCCAACAAAAAGTATTGCAAAATTAAATAAATGTAAGAGGATCTGCTGAATGTCTATATTAAGTGGTAATCCCATCTTTTTTTAACCCACCTTTCATAATACATTGCTACATTACAAAGATTATAAGTATCGCTACAACAAGAGCATATATTATAGCAGTTTCTATAAATACAAGTCCGAGCATTAATGTTGTACGGATTTTTCCATCTGCTTCTGGCTGACGTGAGATACCTTCTGTTGACTTTGCGATTGCAAGTCCCATACCTACAGCACCAGCTGCTGCTGCAAGACCAACTGCTATTGCTGCTGCGATAGCCTTTGCACCAACCTGTGAAGAAGCTGCTGTATCTTCTGCTGGCAGATCTGCTTCATCTTCATGAAGAACAGTAATGCCATGATCCCCTCCAAGTGGAGCTGCCTTAACCGCTTTGATTGGCGTTATTGCAGCTACAATAAGAAGTACAGCTACTATTGTTGTAAGTAATAAAGATATTTTCTTAGTCATTTTAAATTCCTCCGTTAATTAACATGATCAACTAATTAATTGATCTCTTTTATCTTTTTTTCTTCTTCTCTTTTTTCTTCTTTTTAACCGGCTCAGAAACTTCCCCATAGAAGACCGTTGTAAGCATACAAAGAACGTATGCCTGAATGAGAGCATGAAGCAATGTAAACAACAATCCAACTATAACAGGGAGTACAAAACTTAAAGCTATGTAATAATAAACAAGTTCTGTTACAAGGGCACCTGAAAGAAGAGCGCCAAAAAGACGGAAGCTCATTGAAATCGGAAGTGAGAATTCCTTTAAAGTAAGCCCTACGCCCTTAAGTTTATTCTTTGCAATACCACCTGATAAGATAACAAGGTATGAAAGAACACCTAACGAGATTGCTCCGTTGATATCGGACTGAGGTGCTGGAAGCGCAATAGAATTGCCCTTGATAGTCACTGCCTGAATACCAAAAAGTTCAAAACATGTTCCCACAAAGATATAAGAACCTACCGCAAAAACGTATGCTCCAAGAAATCTGTTTAAATGTGAGCTGTTGCCTTCAGCCAGCTTTCTAAATGTATCTACCCAAGTTTCAATAAGTAACTGGAATTTTCCAGGAACCTTCTTAAATTTTGGAAATGCAAATATTCTCACGATAAGTGCAAATAAAAGAAGAATACATGTAACTACAAAGCCCGAAACAACCGACGGATTTGCCTCTACTCCAAAGAAATAAATCTTACTCTCTTCATGGAGCACCGCATCTTTCATCACTTCTTTTATGGTCTCATGTTTCTGATACAGGCCATTGGTAAATATTATTCCTACTATAGAAATAATGATTACAACAAAAAAGATGGTCAGTGTTCTGATTTTTTGTTTTTTTGTCAACTAAATCTAACTCCTTTCTTGTTATTTTCAAAATCGTTTCCTATTTTATTCCCATTGAATAAAGTTTACAAGGAACAATTTCCCTATTTTTTCTCCTGTCTCTTTAATAATTTTGTAGATTTTTTAAACCTTAGCAAAAAAATTTCTCGCCTTCGTATAGTCACAAAAAAGACAGGCTCAAATTCGTAACTATTCTATCACAAATCGCCTGTCTTTTTTATATTTTTTTATCCTGCTTTTTCCTTATTTTTTTCTAAGTCCGCCTCTTTCATATATAAAGCCAAATACTGCTCCACAGATTCCTCCGATTATATGTGAAAGCTGGGAAATATCATCCTTAGCGGTTATTGCCTTATAAATTTCAGCCCCAAGATAGATCACAACTACAAGGATCATAGTAAGAGGGATCTTTCCATTTCCAAGACCTGAAGATGACATAAGGATTATCATCATAAATACTATTCCACTGGCTCCAAGAAGCGCTGTCCCAGGAAAAAATACCACCATCACAAGTCCTGATATAACTGCTGTTATAACAAACATTTCCAGCAGATTGGCACTGCCATATTTTTCTTCAAGCACTGGTCCTATAAGCAAAAATAAGGTCATATTACTGGTAAAATGAGTAAAATTTGCATGTCCTAAAGGATGCAGGAAAAGTCTTAAAAACCAAAATACACTGAGTCTGCTCCTATACACTTCAAATAACAGAACGTTAGACCTGTTTTGTGTCAAATTCGCTATAATAAGTGCGATAAATGAAACAAGTGCAAAGGTTAATATCACCGGAGCATTATATGTAATACTGATCAACGACTTATTCTTCTTTGTCTCCATTATCCAATTCCTCCAAAAGATAAATTCTTGAACCAAAATCTGGATAATATCTTACATCATTATTAAAGCCAGTGGAAGCAAAAGATGGTTTTAAATGTACTCCAGCATACATAAGCGCATCACCTGAAGCTTTGATATCTTCTAATTCTCCATCCATCTGTATCTTTTTTGCTATCATATTATGAACAAATGAATCCGGCCTTACATGAATTGGAGCCACTGCATTGATAAGGCTGCCAAAGTTTTTAACATTATATTTTAATTTTCTATTATAGAAATGGTAATCTTTATCAGGATCAAGCCCCTTTGGACTATAAATTGCAGTTTCTGAATTTGGATGAACCAGCATCTGCATTATCATACCCGCTGCCCTCTTCTTATCTTCTGAAACTACAGTCCACTCTAACTCATTTCCAGTAAAATTGCTTAGAGCTGTAAGATCAGTTGTATCCTGATATTTTCTTCCCCTGTAAAATGTTCCGAAGAAGAAAAGTTCTCTCCACTTTTTATAGAATTCTATATCTGATTTAATCTGATTTAATTCTTCAGGATAAAGATCCGGAAGATTATATTCATAACCTAATACTCCAAAGCTGGCTACATTAAATCTTGTTTCAAGTGGAGTCCTTCTTAAAGTCTGATGATTTGGAACCGCTGATACATGACTAGCAAGAACTGACATAGGATAACCATAACTATAATTTGTCTCTATCTCACTTCTTACAAAGGCATCAGTATCATCACTTGCCCAGATCTGTGGGAAATACGAAAGAATTCCTAAGTCAAATCTGTCTCCACCTGCTGCACAGCCTTCAAAAAGGATCTCAGGGAAACTTTCAGTAAGCGTCTTCATCAGTCTGTACATACCCAGTATATATCTATGGGCTACTTCTCCCTGTCTATCTGCAGCAAGTCCCGCACTATAGACATCAGACATATTTCTGTTCATATCCCATTTTACATATGAGATATCCGCCGATCCTAAAACCTTCTTTATCTTCTGGATAATATGATCCTGAACTTCAGTTCTGGTAAGATCCAAGAATCTTTCATTTCGTCCTTCTGAATGAGCCTTTCCCGGAATTGAAAGAGACCAGTCCGGATGTGACCTGAAAAGATCCGAATCTGTATTTACCATCTCCGGCTCAACCCAGATGCCAAATTTCATTCCCAGATTAGTAACCTTATCTACAAGACTCTTTAAACCGTTAGGAAGCTTCTTTTCGTCAGCTTCCCAATCCCCAAGAGCCCTCTTATCGTCAGTTCTTCCTTTGAACCATCCATCATCCATAACGAAAAGTTCAATGCCTGCTTCTTTTCCCGCTTTGGCAAGGCGAAGTAACTTTGACTCACTTATATCAAAATAACATGCCTCCCAGCTGTTAAGTAAGATTGGACGAGGCTTGTCTCTCCAGCTTCCACGTACAATATGCTTTCTTATAAATTTATGGAAGTTATGGCTCATTCCTGTAAATCCTTGAGAAGAATAAGTCATTACAGCTTCCGGAGTCTGAAATGATTCTTCCTTCTCTAAAGTCCATTCAAATCCTTCCGGATTGATACCTGATACAAATCTTACTTTGCCATAAGGTGACATTTCTGCCGCGCTATAATGATTGCCGCTGTATATAAGGTTAAATCCATATACATCTCCATGATCCTCAGTAGCATTTCTTCTTGAGATCATAGTAAATGGATTTGCCCTGTTAGAAGAAACTCCTACATAGGCACTGTTTACGATCTTACCAGCTTTTATAGGCATAACAGACTTTTTCATTTCTCTTGTCCATGCACCTGTAAAATTTGTAAGATCATAATCTCCCGGATCAAAATCCAGCTGATTAGACATGATCCTTCTTATTTTTACAGTTTCATCACTATCATTAAAAAGCTCTGCTGATCTTGCGATCACATTTTCTTTTGGAAATACTGAATATTTTAATACAAGTCTTAAGTTATATGCTTTATCGAGCAAGGTAACATAAAGACTCTCGGCTTCATCTGTGTCATCATAACTTGATGGCATGCCCTCTATTTCCTCTTTTTTATCTAACTGCTCTGCATGATCAAATACAAAGTCCGATGTAACTGAACCGTCCTTATGAACAACAGCTATAAATGGTTCTCTGGCATCGCCCTTGCCATATGAAGACATTTCAAGTTTCACATCATCCAGGGTAAAATTCTGCTTCTCTTCATTATAAGAAATCCCGTTACCCGGCTGGAACACATGGTACTCCCTTATGCCATCTGCTCCTTCAGAAATTCTTATCTTACGTCCATAATAAAGATGCGCGAGATGTCCTGTTTCAGTAACCTGAAAAGCATATGTTGTTTTTTCTGTGTTTAATACAAAAGTATTGCCCGATCTTTTTATCATTATTAGTTATCCTGCCTGCCTTAAATTTATTTTTTTATCTGGCAGATTCATTTCTTACCTTGATCTTCTTTTCGATCTCATTCATTTTTTCTTCAGTAAGTATGAATCTCTTTTTAAATACTACTATTGCAATAGCAAGACCAATAACAGGAAGAATAGTCATTGTCATTCTAAGGCCTGTTTTTGCAGCTGCAGCTACATTTAAAGAAAAGTCTATCTTTGCATCTGCATCAGATACATCTGTACCTGACTGAAGGCTGTTGATAGAAAGGCAGAGGGATGCAACAAAGGCTGCAAGACCTGATGCGAGCTTTACTACAAATGTCTGCATTGAGAATATTACCGACTCATCTCTTCTGTTATTTTTCAGATCCCCATAATCAACTGTATTTGCAAGGAATACAGTTGTAAGAACCTGAAGTACGCCGTTTGCTGCGAAAATAAAGAATGCTGGAATGAATAGGATATATACCTGCTGCATATTGGTAAATGCAATTCCAAGAAGTACTGCATATCCTATTATCGCACTTGCTAGTGTGATATAGAATATCCTGATATTTGTAAACTTTTTACGAAGTAAAGGATA
>CAMKMR010000024.1 GCA_946413945.1 uncultured Lachnospiraceae bacterium
ATATCAGGCAGACCAATACCAAAAAATAAAGAGAATATCGTTAACTTCATAGGCTTCATACTGCTTATGCTGCTGACTATTGTTGTGTTCTTTAATGATATAAGTAAGCTCTTTAGATAGGTAGCGGAGTGTTAGCCATGAGGTAGCGAAGTGTTAACTACAAGGTAGCAGAGTGTTAACTGCTCCGGTAGGTAGCGGAGTTCGAGTTTGTTTTCAATTGGAGGAAATATGTTTAGAGATAATACAAAAAAGATTAACATCGGAAATGTAACTATAGGCGGCGGAAGTCCTATAGCTATACAGTCCATGACTAATACACCAACTGATGATATTGCAGCAACTGTTGCTCAGATCCTTGAATTAGAAAAGGCAGGATGCGACATAGTAAGATGTACAGCAAACACTCCTGAAGCAGCGGCAGCCTTTGATAAGATAAAGGAGCAAATCCATATACCAGTTGTTGCAGATATACATTTTGATCATAAGTTAGCCATCAGCGCTATAGAGCACGGGGCTGATAAGATCCGTATCAATCCGGGAAATATCGGCGGAAAGGAAAAACTGCAGGAAGTAGTAAAGGCTGCTAAAGTTAAGAACATTCCAATCCGTGTAGGTGTTAATTCCGGTTCGCTTGAGAGAGAAATTGTTGATAAGTATCATGGAGTTACTGCAGAAGGAATCGTTGAAAGTGCACTTGACAAAGTAAGTATGATCGAAGAATGTGATTATGATAATATAGTAATTTCGATCAAGTCATCTGATGTACTTATGTCTATTAAGACCCATGAATTAGTAGCAGAGCGTACTAAGTATCCGCTTCATGTAGGAATCACAGAATCAGGAACTATCTGGAGCGGAAATATCAAGTCATCAGTTGGACTTGGAGTTATCCTTCATGAAGGAATAGGAGATACTATCCGTGTGTCTCTTACAGATGATCCTGTAGAAGAAATAAGAACAGCAAAGCTTATCCTTAAGTCGCTGGGACTTAAAAGCGGCGGTATCGAGCTTGTATCATGCCCAACCTGCGGAAGAACAAAGATTGATATCATAGGTCTTGCTGAAAAGATAGAGAAATTAACTTCAGATTATAAGGACCTTAATCTTAAGCTTGCTGTTATGGGATGCGCTGTAAATGGTCCTGGGGAAGCAAGAGAAGCTGATCTTGGAGTTGCCGGTGGAGTCGGTGAAGGACTTATCTTTAAAAAAGGTGAGATCTTTAAAAAAGTGCCGGAAGAAGAGATAATCCCAGCCCTTAAATACGAGCTGGATAACTGGGGAAAACAGTAATATCCCACTTGGAACATAGCTGAAAGATCGTGTAATGTCAGCTATAAAAAAATAAAGTTAGAGAGAAAATAAAGTTGGAAGCAAGAGAATTTCTGCACGTTTTTCCTGATGTGCAAATACATGAAAAAATAAGAGAATATTTTCAAGATGTAAATGTAACCCGTGTCCTTATGAGAAATAAGGACATGTCTTGTCTTATATACATTGAATCTCATCATTTGATCCCCAAAGAGTTTATCTTCAGTATGGAAGAGGCTCTTAGAATGGATTATTTCTTTGGTAATGACAGGGTTCATGTAACAATAGTAGAAAGATATATATTATCTGATCTCTATAATCTAGAAACTCTGACAGAAGCTTATATCTCAAGCTTTCTTACGGAACTTTCACATTTTAACCACACGCTTTTCAGAATGCTTAAGAGAGGGGATTATTCCATAGAAGATGGAATACTTACCCTCTCTATTGAGGATTCTCTTCTTGCCCATGACAGGGAAGGAGAACTTATCAAATATTTTACAACCATTTATTCAGAGCGTTTTGGCATGAATGTAGGTGTGGCAATAAAATATGTTGAAAGAAAAGAATCAAGGAAGAAAGACTTTGAAGATGAGCTGCGCCGTAAGGCTTACAGCTTTGGCGATGATACTGTTTCATATGATCAGGATGATGATTACAGTATAGAAGAAGCTGATGATACTGATGACAGTACTGATATTGTAAGTAAAAGCAAGCTAAACAATGAGGATACAAAAGCAGACTCATCAAAAGAAACTGATCTAAATAAAGAAGCTGGAAATGTTACTGCCTCAAAACAAGCTAAGTCAAAGAATGCAGGTCAGGATGCTTCAAAGAATAAGAAATTCTATAATCCCGCTACAGCAGGAGGAAAGGGAAACTATAAGGATAAAAAGTTCCATAGAAAACCTACAGATGATCCAGATTGCTTCTATGGCAGTGAAGTAGAAGGTGAATGTGTTCCTATGAATACTATAGAAGAGGGAATGGGAACGATATGTATCAAGGGACAGATCATTTCCATGGAAGAAAAAGAACTTCGTTCCGGAAAATTTTTATATTCCTGCAATATAACTGATTTTGTAGATTCTATAACGTTTAAGGTGTTTGCAAAGCCGGATGATAAGAAGGCTCTGCTTGAAGATCTTTACGTAGGTGGTTTCTATAAATTAAAGGGAAAACCGGAATATGATGAATTTTCAAAAGAAGTAAATATATCCAGAATTAATGGAATTAAGCCGATACCTGACTTTACAGAAAGCAGGAAGGATGAATATCCTGAAAAGAGAGTAGAACTTCACCTTCACACTGTATTTTCTGAGTCTGATGCAGTAACAGATATAGCTAAAATGATAAAGAGGGCAAAAGCCTGGGGCCATAAAGCCATAGCGATAACTGATCATGGTGTTGCACAGGCTTTCCCTGTAGCTAATCACTGCGTATCGCCAGATGAAGATTTTAAGATAATATACGGGTTAGAGGGCTATTTTGTAGATGATCTTAAAACTCTGGTACTGAATCCAGATCATCAGAATTTAGATTCTGACTATGTAGTATTCGATATAGAGACAACAGGTATAGGTGCCTCAAGATGTAAAATAATAGAAATAGGTGCTGTAAGAGTAAATAAGGATGGTGAAGAGATTGGAAGATTCTCAGAATTTATAAACCCTGGGGTTCCAATCCCATATAAGATCCAGCAACTTACTTCTATTACTGATGAAATGGTTAAGAATGCTCCTCCGATAGAAGTGATACTTCCGAAATTTTTGGAATTTTGTAAAGGGGCTATGCTGGTTGCCCATAATGCCAATTTCGATACAGAATTTATCAAAGAGAACTGCAGAAAGTTAGGCTATGAGTATCCATTCACCGCTCTTGACACCATGACCCTTGCCTATGTAATACTGCCTGAACTGGGACGTTATAATCTGGACAGACTCTGTAAGCATTTTGGCGTTGTAAATGCTCATCACCATAGAGCCTGTGATGATGCGGATGTTACAGCAAAGATATTCGTTAAACTGATGGAGATGATCCGTAAAAAGGGAATTGATACAGTCGATCAGCTTAATGAATTTGGTAAAGATAATGCCGACGCCATTAAGAAGGCGAAGACTTATCACGGTATAATTCTTGTTAAAAATGAAACTGGCCGTGTTAATCTCTACAGGCTTATATCAGAGTCACATATAACTTACTTTAACAGAAGACCTCGCCTTCCTATGAGTCTTATCAATAAATATAGGGAAGGACTGATACTTGGATCCGCATGTTCTTCTGGAGAACTTTATAATTCAATCCTTGAAGGTGCTGCGGATGAAGAGATAACACGTATTGTTAAATATTTCGATTACCTTGAAGTACAGCCTCTTGGAAATGACCAGTACTTAATAGATGATGAACGTCAGGACTACGTAAATTCTAAAGAAGACTTAATAGACATAAATAAGAGGATAATAAGACTTGGTAAGGAATTTAATAAGCCTGTAGTAGCAACAGGAGACGTACATTTTCTGGATCCGGAAGATGCCATTTATAGAACTATCATTTTAGAAGGCAGCAGGGATAAGGGACCTAATAAGAAAAAAGTAGAAGTTGAGATGAGAGAGGACATAGTAGACTCTATTAAAGAAGAAATGGAAGTTCAGCCTCCGCTTTATCTTCGCACTACTGAGGAGATGTTAAAAGAATTTGATTATCTTGATTCAGATCTCGCAAAGGAATTAGTAATCACTAATCCTAATAAGATCGCAGATATGATAGAAAAAATATCTCCTGTAAGACCTGATAAATGTCCTCCGGTAATTGAAAATTCAGACCAGATCCTTCGTGATATCTGCCATGATAAAGCTCACGAGATTTATGGTCCTAACTTACCTGAAATAGTAGAGAAGCGACTTGAAAAAGAACTTAATTCTATCATTTCAAATGGCTATTCCGTTATGTACGTTATAGCTCAGAAGCTTGTTTGGAAGTCTGTTGCTGATGGATACTTAGTAGGTAGTAGAGGGTCTGTAGGATCCTCATTTGCAGCAACAATGGCGGGAATAACAGAAGTTAATCCTCTGTCACCGCATTATATATGCCCTGAGTGTCATTTTACTGATTTTGATTCGCCGGAAGTGCTTAAATATTCAGGTATGTCAGGCTGTGATATGCCGGATAGAGATTGTCCTTGCTGCGGCCACAAGCTGATCAAAGAGGGACATGATATCCCATTTGAAACATTCCTTGGTTTTAAGGGAGATAAGGAACCGGATATCGACCTTAACTTCTCCGGAGATTATCAGCCAAGGGCTCATGCCTATATTGAAGAGATCTTTGGTAAAGGTTATGCCTTCCGTGCAGGAACTATAGCAACTTACGCAGATAAGACAGTGTATGGATATGTGCTGGGTTATTGTGAAAAGAGAGGAATAAAGAAACGAAAAGCGGAAATGGACAGGCTGGTTAAGGGCTGCCTTGGTGTTAAGAGAACTACAGGTCAGCATCCGGGTGGTATGATAGTTCTTCCAAATACAGAAGAAATATATAGCTTTACACCTATTCAGAAGCCTGCAAACGATATGAGTGCAGCCTGGACGACTACTCATTTTGAATATCATTCCATCGACCATAACCTGCTTAAGTTTGATATCTTAGGACACGACGATCCTACCATGATAAGACGTCTTGAGGACTTAACCGGACTTGATGCAACTAAAATCCCGCTGGATGATAAGAAGGTTTTATCCATATTCCATAATACGGACGCTCTTGGAATAAAGCCGGAAGATATAGATGGAACCCGTCTTGGAACTCTTGGAATTCCGGAATTCGGTACAGACTTTGCCATGCAGATGGTTATTGATGCAAACCCTGAGTGGTTCTCGGATCTGGTAAGAATTTCAGGACTTTCTCACGGTACTGATGTATGGCTTGGAAATGCCCAGACCCTTATTGAAGAAGGGAAATGTAAGCTTTCTTCAGCAATCTGCTGTCGTGACGATATAATGGTCTATCTGATCCATATGGGTCTTGAACCAGGAACAGCCTTCTCCATTATGGAAAAGGTGCGTAAGGGAATAGTAGCCAAGGGTAAGTGCGATAAATGGCCGGAATGGAAGCAGGATATGTTAGATCATAATGTACCTGACTGGTATATCTGGTCCTGCGAAAAGATCAAGTACATGTTCCCTAAAGCCCATGCTGTAGCTTATGTTATGATGGCTTGGAGAGTGGCATATTTTAAGATTTATTATCCTTTGGCATATTATGCGGCATTTTTCGGCATTAGAGCCACAGCTTTTGACTACGGTATTATGTGTCGTGGCAGAGAAAATTTGGATAGAAACATTGAAGAATTAAAGAAAAAAGATAAGAATGATATGACAGCAAAAGAAGCCGGCCTTATGAAAGATATGCGCCTCGTGCAGGAAATGTATGCCCGCGGCTTTGAATTTGAGCCGATTGATATCTACAAGGCTGACGATAAGAAATTCCAGATAATCAATGGAAAGATCATGCCGGCGCTTTCATCCATAGAAGGTATGGGAGGCACCGCCGCCCAGCAGCTTAAAGAAGCTGCAAAAGACGGCCTCTTTATGTCTCAGGAAGAATTAAAGAACCGCGCAAAAATACCGCAGGCCGCCATAGATAAAATGGCAGAATACGGAATTCTCGGCGATATGCCAAAAACCAGCCAGCTGACGTTTGATTTTTTGTAAAGAGAGTTTTATACATAATAGATGGTTTTAAATATCAATTGAGGAATATAAAAGATTATCTAAAATACCCAAAGGTGAGATCTGCCTGTCGGATTTGATAAAAGATTAAATAAAGAGTTAAAAAAGTCGGAAAACTAAGTGCTTTGATAGTACATGAGTTTTCCGGCTTTTGGTTTACTTAATATCTCCAAAGTGGTAAACTTTAAATAAACTAGGTTATTGTATGGGGATTAAGGAGAATGTATTATGAAAGTTGTGATTTTAGCCGGGGGCTACGGCACTCGAATCAGTGAGGAAAGTCACTTAAAACCCAAGCCAATGATTGAAATAGGTGGAAAACCTATTCTTTGGCATATCATGAAAGAGTATTCACACTGCGGCTTTAATGAATTCGTCATTTGCGCCGGATATAAGCAGCATAAGATAAAAGAATATTTTGCAAATTATTATCTTTATAATTCAGATGTTACTTTTGATTTTACAGATAATAATAAACTGACGGTACATAACAATGTAGCAGAACCATGGAAGGTGACGATCGTTGATACAGGACTTGATACAATGACAGGTGGTCGTATCAAACGTATCCAAAAATATGTAGGTGATGAAACATTTATGCTTACATATGGAGATGGAGTATGTGATATGGATATGAATAAGTTACTTGAATTCCATAAGAGTCATGGGAAGATTGCAACAATTACGGCTATAGCACTTACCCAGAGGTTCGGCGTTCTTGATATGAGTGATGATGGAGTGATTCATAATTTCCGTGAGAAGAATGAAATGGATAACGATAGAATCAATGGCGGTTATATGGTTCTGGAACCAGAGATTTTTAAGTATCTTAAGGATGATACAACAGTATTTGAGAAAGAGCCTATGGTAAAACTGGCGAACGATGGAGAACTTATGGGCTATCAGTATGATGGATACTGGCAGTGTATGGATACAAAGAGAGAGAAAGACTTGCTTGATAAACTTATAGAAGAAAAGAAAGCACCATGGATCAAATGGGAATACTAATAAAAGTAAATAGTCATATAAATAATATTTTTTGATGGAGAGGGTGGAAAATGAAAGGTATAATTTTAGCAGGAGGATCAGGTACAAGGCTTTATCCATTAACATTAGTAACGAGTAAACAATTGTTACCTGTTTACGATAAGCCTATGATTTATTATCCATTATCCACACTCATGTTGGCAGATATAAAAGATATAATGATTATTTCTACATATGAAGATCTTCCGCGCTTTAAAAATCTTTTAGGTGATGGTGAGCAGTTTGGACTTTCTCTATGTTATAAGGAACAACCAAGACCAGAGGGATTGGCGCAAGCATTTATTATTGCTGAAGATTTTATTGGGAATGATCCTTGTGCAATGATATTGGGTGACAATATATTTTATGGTGGTGGATTAAAAAAGAAACTTAAGATTGCCGTTGAAAATGCAATCGATAGTAAAGCGACAATTTTCGGATATTATGTTGATGATCCAGAACGATTTGGAATTATGGAATTTGATGATGATTGGAAGATTCTTTCAGTCGAGGAAAAACCAGTAAAACCTAAATCAAACTATTGTATTACAGGACTATATTTTTATCCCGCTGGGGTAAGCGAAAAGGCGAAGATAGTAAAACCATCTTCTCGCGGAGAATTAGAGATTACATCATTGAATGATATTTATTTAAAAGAAGGGAATTTAAAAGGTCAGATTTTGGGACGTGGATTTGCATGGCTTGATACTGGAACCATGGATAGTCTTGTTGAGGCTACGACATTTGTTCAAATAACAGAAAAACGTCAAGGAGTAAAAATTTCTGCACCTGAAGAGATTGCTTTTCGCAAAGGCTGGATAAGTAAAGAACAGTTGCTTGATGCTGCCGACAAATATGGAAAGAGCCCATACGGAATGCATCTTCGGAATGTAGCTAATGGTACACTTAGGTATTAAGGAGATATTAGAATGAACATACTTGTTACAGGTGGAGCGGGCTTTATTGGTTCTAATTTTATATATTTATTATTAGAGGAACGACCTGACTATAAAGTTATTTGTGTTGATGCTTTAACATATGCAGCAAATATACATACATTAAATGGAGCGATGACAAATGAGAAATTCGTCTTTTATAAAGAGGATATAAGAAATAGGAATGGTATATATAAGATTTTTGAAAAAGAGCATCCTGATATTGTTGTAAATTTTGCGGCAGAGAGTCATGTCGATAGATCTATTGAAAATCCAGAGATTTTTTTAGAAACTAATATAATTGGTACTGCAATTCTAATGGATGCTTGTAGGAAATATGATATTAAACGTTTTCATCAAGTAGGAACAGATGAGGTGTATGGCGATTTGCCGCTTGATCGCCCAGATTTGTTTTTTCGTGAGGACACGCCAATACATACTAGTTCTCCATATAGCACATCCAAAGCGTCTGCAGATTTGCTGGTTCAGGCATACCACAGAACATATGGTTTGCCAGTGACAATCAGTCGTTGTTCTAATAATTATGGACCATATCAATTTCCTGAGAAGCTTATACCTTTGATGATAAATAATGCTAGTCAAGAAAAAACACTTCCAGTTTATGGTGAAGGGAAAAATGTTCGAGACTGGCTATATGTTAAAGATCATTGTTATGGAATTTTAGCGGTGATTGAAAAAGGGAAAATTGGAGAAATATATAATCTTGGGGGGCATAATGAGAAAACAAATCTTGAGGTTGTTAAGATTATATTATCTGAATTGAATAAATCTGAACAATTAATAACATTTGTAAAGGATAGAAAAGGACATGATCAGCGTTATGCTATTGATCCAAGTAAGGCGATGAATGAACTTGGGTGGTCACCCACAACAAAGTTTGAAGATGGAATAAAGCAGACAATTCATTGGTATAAGAATCATATGGATTGGTTACAGGAATGCACATCAGGTGAGTATACTAAATATTATGATGAAATGTATAGAGATAGATAAAATGATAATATTCTAAATTGATAATTGAGAAGAGTAAAACAATATGAAGATTAGACTTGCAGACTATGTGGCAGACTTTTTAGCAGCCCATGGAATTAAAGATATATTCAGTGTAGTTGGTGGTGGGGCTATGCATTTAAATGATGCTTTCGGACATCATAAGGGATTGCATGTAACCTATAATCATCACGAACAGGCTTGTGCCATGGCAGCAGAAGCTTATGCGAGAATTGATAATAAGATTGCGGCGGTTTGTGTAACAACAGGACCTGGAGGAACTAACGCCCTGACAGGTGTTGCCTGTGGCTGGTTGGATTCTATTCCGATGATGATAATAAGCGGACAGGTAAGATATGATACTACAGCCAGATATACCTCACAGTTTACTGATGGAGAAGAATTAAGAGCAGTTGGAGATCAGGAGTTTGACATAACAAAAGCAGCTGAATCAATGACTAAGTATGCGGTCATGATAGAAGACCCATTAACTATAAGATATCATCTTGAGAGAGCATATCATCTTGCAACAACTGGAAGACCAGGACCTGTTTGGATAGATATTCCTGTTAATTATCAGGGAATGTTTATAGAAACAGAAGATCTTATAGGCTATGAAAAGGAAGCAGATGTAATTGAAATAAACGGAGAAAATTATGAGACCCGTAAAGATGATGATGTGAAACTTCCTCCAGAAGTTGATGATTCAACAATTGATGAGATTATAGATCTTATAAAGAATGCGAAAAGGCCTGTGCTTCACGCAGGTTATGGTATAAGACTATCTGGTGGATATGATTGCTTTAGAAATGTAATAGATAAGCTTAACATACCTGTAGTTACATACTGGAATGCAATTGACCTTATTGAAGATGATAACGAGCTCTATGTGGGGCGTGCAGGAAATATGGGAGATAGACCGGGTAACTGGGCTATACAAAATTCAGATCTTATCATAGCAGTTGGAACCAGGATATCCATAAGACAGGTTGGCTATAACTGGAAAACCTGGGCAAGATATGCAAAGGTTGTAATGGTGGATATTGATAAGGCTGAGATGAATAAACATACCATTCATGTAGAAAGGAAAGTCTGGGCTGATGCAAAAGACTTTCTCATGAAAATGGATGAAAGACTTATAGAACCATTAAATCTTCATGCAGAATGGGGTGCTATCTGTCAGGGATGGAAGAGGGATTATCCTGTGGTAAGACCTTCTCAGTGGAAAGAAAATGGCACGACAGCCAATGTTTATGCATTTATTAAATATCTGAGCCACAGTCTTCCTGAAAATTCATATACAGCTGTTTCAAATGGTGCCTGCTGTGTAGTAGGAAATCAGGCTTATGAAATAAAAAAAGGTAGTAGATTTGATAATAACAGTGCTATAGCCAGCATGGGTTATGGACTTCCAGCAGCTATAGGTACCTGCCTTGGAGCTGGAAATAAAGAGACTATATGTCTTGAAGGGGATGGCTCTATCATGATGAACCTTCAGGAATTACAGACTATTATTACGAATAAGCTGCCTATAAAGATTTTTCTTATAAATAATTCAGGATATCATTCCATAAGGATTACTCAGTCAAATCTTTTTAGTGAGCATTCGAAAGTTGGAATAGGAGAAGAATCAGGTGACTTATCATTCCCAGAATATGAGAAGATAGCTGAGGCATTTGGTTATCGATATTTCAGTGCTCATTCTAATAAAGAGATGATGCAGGTTGTAGATGAAGTAAATAAGCTCGAGGGACCACTCTTTGTAGAGATATTTACAGATACAGATCAAAGATGGGAACCAAAGAGTTCAACCAAGAGACTTCCTGATGGAACCCTAGTGAGTCCTCCATTAGAAGATCTGGCTCCGTTTCTTCCAAGGGAAGAACTTGAAAAGATAATGATAGTACCAATGTATGAGGATGAGAATTAATAACAATAGATAAATTATAGTAGTGTATAGCGTTAATAATATGAGAGGGCATTTAATGAGGTTAAAACATAAAATCGTTGAAGACTTAAAAGTTTTAAAATCTGAATATGGGGTTGTATCTATAAAGGCAGAATTCGAAGCAGAGGGTTCAAGAAAAGATGAACTCATCATGCTCCGTGACTTTGTAGAAGAAGTCGGTCTTGGATTAATAATAAAGATAGGTGGATGTGAAGCAGTTCATGATCTTGATCAGTGTAAGTTGCTTGATGCTACAGGGGTTATGGCTCCGATGATAGAGACTCCGTTTGCTATGAGGAAATTTAAAGGAGCAGTAAAAAAAGTCTACGGAGATATAGAACAGGATAATATCAAAATAGAGCGTATCATCAATGCTGAAACTAAAACTTGTCTTAAGAATTTTGATGAGATCTTAGATGAGGGAGAAGGGTTCCTTACCGGAATTACAGTAGGAAGAAGCGATCTTTCAGCTTCTATGGATATTGCAAAGAAAGACATTGAAACAGAGCCGGTTTTTCTTGCTACAAGAGAGTTTTGTGAGAAAGCTAAAAGTAAAGGTCTTATCACAAACTTCGGCGGCAATATCGGTATAGAGTCAATTCCTTTTATTATCAATATGAATCAGTATATTGATCGATTTGAAACCAGAAAAGTAGTCATATCAAAACAGGATGATCCGGTATTTCTTAAGAAGGCCATAGCTTCAGCACTTTCATTTGAACTGGATTATCTTAAATTTAAATCTGCTTATTATACAGCAATGGCAACAGAAGATGCGGCAAGAATAGAAAGGCTTACCAAGCAGGTTGAGTCTGTTAAAAGTGAATAATAAACAATAAGAAAAAACACTAAATAA
>CAMKMR010000025.1 GCA_946413945.1 uncultured Lachnospiraceae bacterium
TAAGGATAATACAAAGGAATTTGATAATGACCTTATCATCGTTGACTGGCTTACACAGTTCTCAGAGATCAAGGACGCAACTTATGTTCGTGGTTTCCTTGGACGTATGCTTTTTGCTGGTGATGATGGAATCAAGAAGGTAAAGGTTTTATCCGGTGGTGAGAAAGTGAGATGTCTTCTTTCCAAGATGCAGATCATGGGATCTAACTGCCTTATCCTTGACGAGCCAACTAACCATCTCGATATGGAAAGTATCACATCCCTCAATAATGCGCTTATAAAATTCCCTGGTGTCGTTCTTTTCTCATGTCAGGATCATCAGTTCATTCAGACAACTGCAAATCGTATTATGGAGCTTACAGCTACAGGACTTATCGATAAGCAGACAACATATGACGAATATCTTGCCAGTGATGAACTTGCTCGTAAGAGAATGGTTATGAATATGGATCAGAGCGAGGACTGATAATTTGGCTAAAATCTTATTCAGCTAAAGAAAAATACTAACAAAGACTAAATAGAATGTCAGAAAGCAAAAAAATGCTTTCTGGCATTTTTTTTTTGAAAAGACGGAATTTTGACGGATGTGCTGTTTGAGATCTAGGAGCTAGTGGATTGATATTTCAGGATTTAATTGCTCTGTAACTTGCCCTGAAGCTTTTAAGAGATCACACAAAAAACAAAATGATAAAAAAATGAGGTAATATTGCACATATGAATCTCAGAAAGACACAACTCCTATTAAAAATATACAAAAAACGTTTCCGGAAACGGAGTGAAAATGGTGAAATTGATGTAAAAATAGCAAAAAATAAAAATTTTTTTTGATATTAAAAACTGGCTGAAAAGCTAGAGTTTACAATGATGATAACGTTACCGGTTTTTGTTATAATTGCACAATAAATGAGCCTTAAATCAAAAAAATACTTGCAATATTTACGGTAAGGGGGTAATATACAGTTATCGCAACGGTAATGCGAACACACATTTTTCATGAATCCTTCAAGCGAAGGACAAAAAAACATGAAGATTCCACACGATGAAATGAAATTTTTTGAACCTCTGACGGCTGAACTCAGGTGTTTCGGATCCCTGATTATGCAAAATGACGATTCAAAAAAATGAAAGCAATCTAAGGAATCACCACACACATTTAAAGGAGGGTTTTCTCGTGAGAAAATTTAACAGAGTACTTGCAGCTTCTTTATCACTTGCTATGGGACTTTCACTTGTAGCTTGCGGAAGCAGCACAAAGACAACAGAAAATGAAGCTAAAGAAGGAAGCACAGCAGAGGCTTCTAAGACAGAGCCAACTGCAACAACTGCTGAAGGCGGTGAAGGAAAGGTTCTTAACATCCAGTGCTGGAATGAAGAATTTGCAAACAGACTTGCAGATCATTATCCTGGATTCGTAAAGAACAATCCTGATGATGTAACACAGGGTGGTAAGATTGGTGATGTAACAGTTAACTTCTCAATTACACCATCACAGGACAATGCATATCAGAGCAACCTTGATGACCTTCTTCCAGTTAACTTAGAGAAGTCAGCAGATGAAAGAGTTGACCTTTTCCTTGTAGAAGCTGACTATGCAAAGAAGTATACAAACGCTGCTACACCAGTAGCAATGTCAATGGATGAACTTGGAATCACATCAGCAGATATCTCTGATCAGTTCAAGTATACACAGGATATCGTTTCAGATGCATCTGGAGCAATCCGTGGACTTTCATGGCAGGCTTGCCCATGTCTCTTCATTTACAGAGCAGATTATGCTGAACAGGTACTTGGATCATCAGATCCTGCAGAAGTTCAGAAGGCTGTAGCTGATTGGGATACATACAAGAAGACAGCCGATAAGTTTAATGCAGCAGGAATTCACATGCAGGAGACAGTAAATGACTCTTACCGTGTATATGCTGATAACGCAACAACACCTTGGGTAACAGACGATAAGATTTCTATCGATGCTAACATTATGAAGTGGGTTGATGATTCTAAGGCAATGGTTGATGCTGGCGAGACAACAACACAGGCTCTTTGGTCTGATGCTTGGAACGCTGGTATGATGACATCAGGAAAGACATTCGGTTTCTTCGGACCACTTTGGCTTATTTCATTCTGTATGCATGCAGATGACAGCACTTCAGTAGCTGCTAACGGCGGTTGGAAGGCTTGTGCAGGACCACAGCAGTTCAGCTGGGGCGGTTCATGGATCTGTGCAGCAGAAGGAACAGATAACGCTGAACTTGTTAAGGATATCATGCTTAAGCTTACAACAGATGAGCAGATCCTTACAGATATTGCAACAAAAGATCAGGATTGCGTAAACAGCCATAAGGTTCTTAACACACTTGGTGCTGACGAATCAAAGGGTGTTCCTGCTCTTGGAAACCAGAACGTATATGCAGACCTTGCAGCATCAGCTGATAACATCGATCGTTCAAAGGTTGGTGACTACGATCAGGGATGTATCGAAGAGTTCCAGAATGCTATGACACAGTACTTTGATGGAAATAAGACAAAAGACGAAGCTCTTGAAGAGTTCTACAAGAAGGTTCAGGATAAGTATCCAAACCTTTCACACTAATAATACTTAGATTATATTAGGGTAATCAATGGCGTACCTGTTATGTGACATCCATTTGCAGGTGCGCCTTTTTTAAACATAATTGGACAGTGGTTGATTGGAGGCAACTTATGACAACAAACAAGTCAAAAATATCACGTTTTAACAGATGGGGATATTTTTTCTTGATTCCCTTTGCAGCTGCTTTTATTATCTTCCAGTTAATTCCGCTCGGAAGTACAATATATTACAGCTTTTTTGAAAAATACAAAGTAGGTCTTACAATGGTGGGCCCTAAATTTGTAGGTTTAAAGAACTATCAGACAATCCTTACTGACGGTACACTTTTTACATGTCTGAAGAATACAATGATCATGTGGATCATGGGATTTATCCCTCAGATAGTCGTATCTCTTTTACTGGCAGCATGGTTCTCTGATCCATCCCTTAGATTAAAGGGATCAGTATTCTTTAAAGCAGTTATCTATCTTCCAAACCTTATCATGGCAGCATCATTTGCGATGCTTTTCTATGCACTTTTCTCTACAATCGGTCCTGTAAACTCAATTCTTATGGACCTTGGTATTATAGAGAGAGGTCAGCCGATAAATTTCCTTTCTTCAGCTACTGGAACAAGGTGTATTGTAGCTTTGATGAACTTCCTTATGTGGTTCGGAAATACAACAATTCTTCTTCTTGCAGGTATGTTGGGAATTGATACTTCACTTTATGAAGCGGCAGAGGTTGATGGAGCTACTTCAACAGAGATTTTCTTTAAGATTACATTACCACTTGTTAGACCTATCCTTGTGTTCGTTATGATCACATCTCTTATCGGTGGTATGCAGATGTTCGATGTACCACAGATCCTTACAAATGGTACTGGTGGTGGTAACTATGCTGGTAGAACACTTATTATGTATCTTAACGACAATCTCTTTAGTAAGAACTATGGTAAGGGCGGTGCTATCTCAGTATTCCTCTTCCTTGTAACAGCGGTTCTCAGTTTGATCGTATTTAAGTTCAATACTGCAGACAGTAAAGAGAAACGATAGAAAGGAGACGGCTACAATGGAAAAAAAGATGAACAGCAATAGTGTAAAAACTAGAAGAGTAATAGCATACATTGTACTTGTTTTCTTTGCAGCGTTATGCTTATTCTGGTTTCTCTTACTCTTTGTAAATTCAACAAAGACACATGGTGAGGTAACAAATGGTCATTTCTCTATCTTACCAGGAAGTAATCTTGTCAAGAACTTTAAAGCAGCTATTAACGATTCATCAGCACCAATAATAAAGGGTATTACAAACAGCTTTATTGTATCGGCTTTAAATGCTCTGCTTTGTACATACTTCTCTACAATGACAGCTTTTGCTATCCATGCTTATAATTTCAAGGGTAAAAAGGCAATCTTCGTATTTATCCTTGCAATCATGATGATCCCAACACAGGTTACAGCACTTGGTTTCATCAAGCTTATGGAATCAATGAAGCTTACAGGTCATTTACTTCCACTTATTCTTCCAGCTATTGCTTCACCGGTAACATTCTTCTATATGAAGCAGTATATGGAATCAGGTATGCCACTTGAACTTCTTGAAGCAGCAAGAATTGATGGTGCAGGTGAATTAAGAATATTCAATACAATTGCCTTACCACTCATGAAGCCAGCTATCGCAGTACAGGCTATCTTCTCATTCGTAGGATCATGGAATAACTACTTTACTCCAGCGCTTATCCTTAAAGATGCGAAGGATAAATGGACTCTTCCAGTTATCATTGCTTTCTTAAGATCAGCTGATTTCAAGAGTTTTGATATGGGTAAGATTTATATGACGATCACTCTTTCAATCTTACCAGTTATCGTAGTTTATATTTTCCTTTCAAAGCACCTCGTTGGTGGGCTTGCAGTAGGTGCCGTAAAGGGTTAAGGTTAGAAAAATTTAGAGAAGGTTATTTATATTTATAAAATTAAAAGCGCATACAAAAAGGGTATGCGCTTTTATTTTCTAAAATATGTTAATATGTACGGGAAGGGATATATATTTTTGAAGGCCTTTTGAAAATGATCTGAAACTGCTTTGAAAGTTCGCTTAATGAATTTGGAAGATGTTTTTGAAGGCGTTTTGAAAATGATCTTAAAAGTTCGCTTAATGAATTTGGAAGATGTTTTTACAATATTTTGAATATAAGGATTTCAAGGATATATATGCAGTTCGGTGCGTTATTGTTAAAGAGATTACCAAAGAAGGAAATGATATGAGTAAAAAAAATAAAGCAAATTTAAATGACAGAAAAAAGATGATCCAGGAAGAAGTTGTGGTAAAAAAAACAGATGATAAAGTAAGAAAAGATGCGGTAAAGAAAGTAAATGATGTATCAGAATTAACTGCGGTAAGAATGGCTGAAGAAGCGGAGGAAGAGGAGGTTGTTGCAAAGACACCTCTTGAAAAATTCTTTGCGGCCAGTGATGTGTTTGGGGATCTTTTTATACTTAATCTTGCATTTATATTGGCGTGTCTTCCGATAATTACTATTGGAGATGCTATTGCGTCTTTATACGGTGTGTGCTTTAAGATGATAAAAAAGAAGGAATCAGGGGCCTGGCACCTTTTCTGGCAGGAATTTAAGGATAATTTCTGGGATGCTACAAAGGTATGGCTGGTTTTACTTTTTATCTATGGACTTGTAGTAGTAGAAAATTATATATTCCAGACAGCAGAAGGAAGTCTTTCTAATATCATGCTTTTTGCTCAGGTTATTGGTCTCTTCTTTATACTCGTGGAAGTGCCATTTTTATTTCCACTGGTGGGGAGATATAAGAATACAACAGGAAGCTATTTAAGAAATGCATTTATTCTCTTTGTTACTCATATTAATGTATGGTTATTTATAGCTTTCCCATGGTTTGTATTTATCATTTTATATATGTTAAAGCAGACATTTTTCCTTCAGATAGTAGTTTTATTTTTCCTTATAATTGTTGCAGTCCTTGCATACGCGTCTTCGATTAAGATTTTACCTTTATTTGATCAGCTTGAAGAAAATGAAGCTGAGAAAACAAATCAAAATAGATAAGATAAAAAAGTAGAAAAACAAAGTAAAGAGTAAAGAGAAAAAAACAAAGAGAAAAAAACAAAGGGAAAAAGAAAGGGAAAAAACAAAGGAAAAAACAAAGGGAAAATACAAAGGAAAAGAAGAAGTAAAAAAAATTTAAAATAAAAAAAGTATTTTTCGTTTTTAGGAAGTATAATAAATTGTGGCAAAAAAAAGAACAATTTGACAATTTGGCGATTGGATTAATTTGGAGGCTTTGCTATGAATATCAGAGAGAGATTTGAAGCAGAAGAACACGAAATACTTTCTAAAAATGCTGCCTTTGCGGATAGTACTAAAGGCAGGATGTATCCGGAAGAAGAGAGCCCTATGAGGACTGCTTTTCAGAGAGATAGAGACAGAATAATTCATAGTAAATCTTTTAGACGCCTTAAACATAAAACACAGGTGTTTCTTGCTCCATATGGAGATCATTATAGAACAAGACTTACACATACTCTTGAGGTTTCGCAGATCGCGAGGTCTATCGCTAAGGCGATAAGAGCTAATGAAGATCTGACAGAAGCCATTGCCTTGGGGCATGATCTTGGACATACTCCTTTCGGTCATGCGGGAGAGAGAGCTCTGACCAAGGTAAGTAACAGACCTTTCAATCATAATGAACAAAGTGTAAGAGTTGTAGAAAAGCTTGAAAACAGTGGAAAAGGCCTTAATCTTACCTGGGAGGTAAGAAATGGTATCTTATGTCATAAAACATCACTTGTTCCAGCCACATTAGAAGGTGATATTGTAAGAATGTCGGATAAGATTGCCTATATCAATCATGATATTGATGATGGTATCAGAGCGGGGATTCTTACTGAGGATGACCTGCCTCATGAATTAACTGATATCCTTGGACATTCAACTAGAGACAGACTTAATAATGTCATTATAAATATAGTTGAAAATTCTCAGGATACAGCCAGAGTCACTATGACAAAGGAACTTTCAGATTCCTTATTTAAACTTAGAAAGTATATGTTTGATGAGCTGTATACTAATCCTAAGGCGAAGGGTGAGGAGGGAAAAGCCTGCAATATCATTGAGATGTTATATTCTCATTACTATGAGCATCCTGAGGACATGACTCATGAATATGTACAGATGCTTTCTGAGGGAGAAGCAAAGGAGACAGTAGTCTGCGATTACATTTCCGGAATGACGGATAATTATGCAGTAATGAAATATAGTGAATATTTTATACCTAAGGGTTGGGGAATGTTCTGATCATTTTTCAAAAAAAAAACTTGCAAACAAAACAGCAAAGATTGAAACCAAAATAGCAGTTAGAATAGCAAATAAATTTAAAAAAAGAATTACCAGGAGAAAAAACTTGTACTATTCAGATGAAATTATTGAGGAAGTGCGTTCGCGCAATGATATAGTGGACGTTATTGGTCAGTATGTCAGTCTGAAAAGAGCCGGTTCGAGCTATAAATGTTGCTGCCCATTTCACCATGAAAAGACACCGTCTTTTTCAGTGAGCCGTTCAAAGCAGATGTATCACTGCTTTGGTTGTGGTGCAGGAGGCAATGTGTTTACTTTTGTGATGCAATATGAAAATATGTCCTTTACCGAAGCTGTCAAATATTTAGCGGACAGGGCAGGGATAACACTTCCGGAAGTAGAACTTACCGAGACTGAAAAACGCGAAGCCGGAAGAAAGGCTGAGTTAAAGGAAGTAAACCGTCTGGCGGCGGCATATTTTCATTATCTGCTGACAAGGACTGACAGAGGAAAGATTGGACTGAAATATTATAAAGAAAACAGATGTTTTACTGATGAGACTATAAATAAGTTTGGCTTAGGATATGCGGATATCTATGCTGATGACCTTTATAAATATTTAAAGAAAAAGGGATATTCGGATCAGATAATAAATGATGCTGGCCTTGTAGATATAGATGAAAAAAGAGGCGTTCATGACAAGTTCTGGAACAGAGTCATGGTGCCTATATTAGATATAAATGGAAAAGTTATAGCCTTTGGTGGCCGAGTATTAGGAGATGCAAAACCAAAGTATTTAAATACTAAGGAAACAGATATCTTCGATAAGAGTCACAATATTTTTGCTTTAAATATCGCAAGAAGAAGCAGGAGAAGGGGAATGATCCTCTGTGAAGGCTATATGGATGTTATCTCTCAACATCAGGCAGGCTTTGATAATGCCATAGCATCTTTAGGAACAGCCTTTACTCTAGGACAGGCGTCACTTATTAAAAGATATACCAATGAAGTATATCTCGCTTACGACAGTGACGGGGCTGGAAGAGCAGCTACTATGAAGGCGATAGGTATTCTAAGGTCTATGGATATGTTACAAAGAGTTATAGATCTTAAGCCTTATAAGGACCCGGATGAATTCCTTAAAAATCTGGGAACTGAGGCCTATGAGGAGAGGATAAGAGATGCAATCCCAGGAAGGATGTTTGAAGTGGAGCATCTTTCTGAGATATATAACATGAATGACCCTGAGGAAAAAACCAGGTTCGTAAATGAAACGGCAAAGCTTTTATGTGGCATAAGAGATGTGTCGGAAAGAAGCAACTATATAGATGCAGTATCCAGAAAATATATTATAGACCGGGAGCTTTTAAAGCAGGTAGTTACCAAATATGGAATGGTTGGGATCTCATCAAGTTCAGTTGCTGATGAAGCAGCCCAAAAGGCGCAGGAAAAGGAAGAAAGGTCTAGAGAACATTCAAAGAAGAAAGATCCAAATCAGACTTCGGAGGAAATACTTCTTACATGGTATGTCAACAGACCTCAACTTTTTGAAAAACTGAATGGCATAATATCCACGGATGATTTTGTGGACGAAAAGGTTCATTTTATTGCTGAGAAGATTTTTGAACAGTATAAAAATGAAGGAGAAGTAAGTCCGGCAAGGATCATAAATTGCTTTACTGATGCTGATGAGCAGAGGATTGCCGCTAACATCATGAGCAATGAATTTAATTCACTTTCTGGGCCTGAGGAGGAATCCAAGGCTCTTACTGATATAGTTAAAAGGGTAAAGACTGCTTCTATAGACTATAGATTAAGGCAGCCAGGAGCCGATATTATCAGTATTGCCAGGGAAAAGAATGGCATACAAAAACTTAGGATCATTTTATAAGGATGGGAAGAATATGACAAGTAAGAAAAAAGCAAGTGAAGAAGCTAAAGATACAACTAAAAAGGCTATAAAAGCTACAAAGACAACAACAAAAAAGACTGCTGAGGAAGTAGTTGAAAAAGCCAATGCAAAGAAGACTGCTAAGGCAACAAAAAAGGCTACAGTTAAAGAAGATATTGTTTCTGATGTATTAAAGAAAGCAGAGTCTAATGCATCTGACCTTTCTCAGGAAGAAAAATCTAGGATCCTTATGGAGAAGGTCAATCAGCTTGTTGCTACAGCGAAGAAAAATAAAAATGTTATCATGGATTCAGATATCGTAGATGCATTTGGAGAATATAATTATCTTCTTGATGCAGATACAATGGGTAAGATCCTTTCATTCTTTGATGAGAAGAAGATAGATGTTCTTACTATCAAGCCGGATGAAGAGGATGATATTCCCGACTTTGATGATGAAGATGATGATTTTGATGCAGATGACGAAGAGGATATTGATGTTGAAAAGATCGACCTTTCAGTGCCTGATGGAATCAATATTGAAGATCCTGTTCGTATGTACCTTAAGGAGATCGGCAAGGTTCCACTTCTTTCTGCAGACGACGAGATAAAGCTTTCTACAGCTATGGAAAATAAGGATTTGGCAGAGGCATTTCTTGCTGAATATTTTACAGATGATGCAGATGAAGATTTAGTTATCACTAAGGAAGCTGTTGATGAATTCTGCAAGCATCCACATAATGAGGGTGGTGAAGAAATCGAATTATTAGATGAAGAGAAGGAAAGTAAGTACGCTACATTTGTCGGTAAGAAAAAGGGCGACATGAAGAGGATAATTGCTGGTGGTGAAGCTGCTAAGCAGAGACTTGCTGAAGCAAACCTTCGTCTTGTTGTAAGTATCGCAAAGAGATATGTAGGCCGTGGGATGCTTTTCCTTGATCTTATCCAGGAAGGAAATTTAGGTCTTATCAAGGCGGTTGAGAAGTATGATTATAGAAAGGGATTCAAGTTCTCTACATATGCTACATGGTGGATCAGACAGGCTATCACAAGAGCTATAGCTGACCAGGCAAGAACTATCAGAATTCCTGTTCATATGGTTGAAACTATAAATAAGCTTATCAGGGTTTCAAGACAGCTCCTTCAGGAGTATGGACGTGAGCCATTCCCAGAAGAAATTGCCGAAAGAATGGATATTCCGGAAGAAAGAGTTCGTGAGATCCTTAAGATTTCTCAGGAGCCTGTTTCACTTGAGACTCCAATTGGTGAAGAGGAAGACAGCCATCTTGGTGATTTCATCCAGGATGATAATGTTCCTGTTCCTGCAGATGCAGCTGCCTTTACTCTTCTCAGAGAGCAGCTTAATGATGTGCTTTATACCCTTACAGACAGAGAGCAGAAAGTTCTCCGTTTAAGATTCGGTCTTGATGATGGAAGAGCAAGAACTCTTGAAGAAGTTGGTAAGGAATTCTCTGTAACACGTGAACGTATCAGACAGATCGAGGCTAAGGCTTTAAGAAAATTAAGACATCCAAGCCGCAGCCGTAAGCTTAAGGAGTTCCTCGAGTAATGCAGGATATATCAATCAGATTAAAAATGATAGCAGACTTAGTCACACCCGGTGCCCGCATTGCGGACATTGGGTGTGACCATGCTTATACGGATATTTATCTCGCTTCTAAAGGAGATATTGAGGCAATAATTGCGATGGATCTTAGGAAAGGACCATTACAAAAAGCAAGTGAAAATGTCTCTATGGCGGGTTTTTCTTCTAAGATTGAACTTCGTCTTTCAGATGGATTTGAAAAATTAAAGAGATCAGAATCGGATACAGCTATTATTTCCGGTATGGGCGGAAGACTGATCACATCCATCATTTCAAAGGCTGGTGACATTTTTAAGGAAGGTTATAAATTAATCTTAAGTCCGCAGACCGAACTGGACATAGTTCGTAATTATCTGCCAGGTGCAGGTTTTGTTATTGAAGATGAAGAAATGTGTCTGGATGAGGGAAAATATTATGTTGCGATAGTTGCAAGATATGTGGGGAGAGATAAAACAAAGGATGTACATTATAGTGAGAATGAAGCGCTTTATGGACCGATCCTTATCAGAAAAAAACATAAAGTATTAATGGAGTATCTTGATCTAGAGATAAGAAAAAGAGAAAAAGTGATTGAAGATTTAAATTTAAGACTAAAGAAGATGAAAGAGCAGGACGATAATCCAGAGCAGCCTGCAGAAGAAAAACTTTTGTCAGTTGAAAAAAGGATCATTTTTTTAGAAGAGGAGATTCAGGGAATCAAAGCATTGATCTAGCAAGATATATTTTAATGTTTTGGAGGTGGCGCAATATGGAATGTGTTGTAAAATATGGGGAAAATGAAAAAAAATTTCAACTAGAAAAGGCTTCTAGCCTAAGCCAGATAGCGATAGATGTCCTTGGAAAGAAGGATATGAATTATGTTGCAGCTTTTGTTGATGGAAAGTTAAAAGAATTAAATGCAACTGTCAGTGAATGTAAGGAAATCAGGCTTGTTGAAGTAACTTCTGTTATAGGAAATGATCTTTATAAGAGAAGCTTGCAGCTGCTTATGCTTAAGGCTATTCATGATGTAATGATGAAGACAGTAGATCTTGATTATGTCACAAGGGTAATGTATTCCCTTGGAAGAGGCTTTTTTTGTAAGATAATAAAGGATGATTTTGAGATAACAGAGGCATTTCTTTCAAATGTAAAAAAGAGAATGCAGGAGCTAGTTGAAGAAGATATTCTGTTTAAAAAGACGGTCATTTCAACACAGGATGCTATAAAGCAGTTTGAAGAAAGAGGGCTAGAAGAAAAGGCGGCGCTATTTAA
>CAMKMR010000026.1 GCA_946413945.1 uncultured Lachnospiraceae bacterium
TTTATCATTTATAACCAGATTGTCATGGCTATCAATAATAGTCTCAGTCTTCTGCTTATTAACAGTTCCATCAGCATTTAATTCAAACTTTGTATCTGTTGCAACACTGTATCCATCTGGTGCTATAGTTTCTCTTAATGTGTAAGGCTTATTTGTTGTAAGTCCTACAATTTCATGAGCTTCCTTAGTTGATACCCACTCTAACTTTTTGCCATTAAGTTCTACTACTTTTCCTTCTTCATCAAGAATCTGGATTGTTGCTCCTTCAAGCTCTTCTCCGTTAGTAATATCTTTCTTACTAATCTTTACAGATGTAAGACTATCATTAACGAATATTACTCCATCAGCAGTATATGCTGTAGTATTTACTGTATTAATAGTTCCATCAAGATTAAGTTCAAACTTTTTATCTGTTGCAACTTTATATCCTGCTGGTGCTGCTGTTTCTCTTAAAGTATATGTCTTTCCAACTGCAAGTCCCTTAATTTCCTTAGGTGTCTTAGTTGATACCCATTCGAGAGTCTCACCATTTGCTACAACAACATTTCCATTTTCATCAAGAATCTGGATTGTTGCTCCTTCAAGTTCCTCATTATTAGTAACATCAACTTTACTGATCTTTACAGATGTCATCTTATCTTCTACAAGAAGAACGCCCTTGCTATCAGTCTTAGTTGTTGTTCTTTCCTTATCAACAGTTCCATCAGCCTTTAATACAAATGTAGTATCTGTTGCTACTGTATATCCATCAGGTGCTACTGTTTCTCTTAAGGTATATGTCTCTCCTGAAGAAAGCCCTGAAATGATATAAGGCTTATTGCTTGATACCCACTCAAGTTTTTTACCGTTAACTCTTACAACATTTCCATCCTTATCAAGGATCTGAATTGTTGCTCCTTCAATTTCAGCGCCACCAACAACATCAACTTTACTAATCTTTACTGATATCTTGTCATCTTCAACAAGAAGTACGCCGTCATCATTAATAGATGCAGTTGTTTTTGATGTATTAATAGTTCCGTCTGCATTAAGCTCAAACTCAGTCTCTGTTGCAATTGTATAGCCTTCTGGGGCAATAACTTCTTTTAATGTATATGTCTTTCCTGTTGCAAGACCTTTTATTTCATGAGGTGTCTTTGTTGATACCCACTCAAGTCTTTCACCATCAACTTTTACAACATTGCCATCTTTATCAAGGATCTGGATTGTTGCTCCTTCAACTTCTTTTCCGTTTGCAATATCCACCTTGCTAATCTTTACTGATGTCTTCTTATCTTCAATAAGAAGTACACCCTCGCTGTTAGTCTTTGTTGTAGTCTTTGTCTTGTTAACAGTTCCGTCTGCATTAAGCTCAAACTTTGTATCTGTTGCAATAGTGTAACCTTCTGGTGCAACTGTTTCTCTTAAAGTATATGTTTTTTCAACATCAAGTCCTTCAATTACATGAGGCTCATTTGTTGATACCCATTCCGCCTTTTTACCATTAAGTTCTACTACATTTCCATTTTCGTCAAGAATCTGGATTGTTGCGCCTTCAAGTTCCTTTTCATTTGTAACATCCACTTTACTAATGCTAACCTTTGTTGCTTCATCCTTAACAAGTATAGTCTGAATCTTACCTTCAGTTGTTAAAGATGCTGCACCATTTACAGTTACTCTTCCTTCATCATCAAATGAGAAAGTAGAATCTGTTGTAATCTTATATCCATTTGGAGCTACTGTCTCCTTAAGAATATATGTCTTTCCGGCCTCAAGACCTGTTATAAAGTAATCTTTATCCTTATCAGATGTCCAGCTGTCAACGACAGTTGTTCCATCAGATGAAAGGATCTCTAACTTAGCACCGCTAAGCTTATTACCTTCAATATCAGTCTTTATAATCTTTACAAATTTTCTTGTAAGATAATTATTTACAACTTCTGTCTTTGCAGGGCTGCCACTTGCTGCATTTTCTTTTGAAACAGTAACTTCACCAGTTCCTGTTACATCAAGTCCATACAGATCTTTAAGTGTTATACCAGCTGTTTCACTGTCTCCTGCAAGAGCTGCGTCCTTATCTTCTTCAACTGAATATACACCAGCTGCAAGTCTTCCAAGTGTAAGGTCTTCACCATTCTTAATGCTGATTACTGCATCATTCTTGTTGTCCTTAAGAACTGCATTATTATTTGTATCAACTTCAGCTGAAACATATTTGCCATCAGCATTCTTAACAGTAATCTTAAATGTCTTATCAACTATGTTGCTATCTGCATTTGAAATGTCACTGTCGCTGTCTACCTTTACAGTCTTCCTGATATTAAGGTATCCATAATCTTCTGTATATACATTCTTAAATGTTGCTACAGGTTCATTTGTTGCTGTTACATTAAGATCTGACTTCACAGCCACATCTGATGAATCAGTAACGAATGAATAATTTTCAATTAATTTTTCAGTATCATAACCTGTTTCTTTAACAGAATATGTACCAGCTGCAAGACCTGAAACCTCATATTCACCATTAGTGAAATCCTTATATGTTACTACTAAACTGTAGTCATCTGGTCCTGTAATAGTAAACTTAATGTTTTCCTTTATTTCATCAGTAAGAGAAGGATTAGCCTCGCTTCCATCAATCTTTGTAAATGAGAAGCTCTTCTTAATCTTTAACTTACCCTTATCACGAGTATAAACATTCTTTAATTCAGCAATTTCAGTTGTATCACTTGTAACTGCTACATCTTTCTTTGACATAGTACTAAGGTTTGTGCTAATGGTGTAATTTTCCACTGAACCATCGCTTACTGTTTCCTTAATACTGTAGTTACCTGTGTTGATATTAGCAAGAAGATACTTACCATCTGTAAATTCACTGTAAGCTACTGTCTTTTCATATCCGTCAGGTCCTGTAATAGTAAAGCTGATCTTTGACTTATCAACACTTGATTCGTCAATTGCTTTTCCATTTTCATCTTCAAAAGACTTAACAATCTGTAAATATCCCTTATCACGAGTATATTCATTAATAAATGATACTTCTGCAGGATCATTAGTAAGGCCATCCTTAACTGTAACTTCAGCTACAACCTTCTCTTCTGTTCCTACCTTTGTTGTCTGATATGTATATCCTTCAATTTCAGGATTCTTATCTGTTACTTCTGTAATTTCATAAGTTCCAACAGGAAGGTCTTCAATTGTAACTGTGCTACCTGCAGCAACCTTTATATCCTGTGGTTTTTCTGATGCAGTTGCAACCTTGTTATAATAAATTCCTGTTTCCTTATTTCTTACATTAAAGACAAATTCTTTTGTATTATCTTTCTTTTCCTCATTATCAAGAAGTAAATTCTTCTTTATAACAAGGCTTCCTTTTTTACTTGTATAACTATTAGTAAACTTAACAGTTACAGTCTCTGCTGCATGAACAGTGTTTGTAGCTACCTTATCGCCAATAGTATATACCGCACTAATATTGTTTGTACTGTCTAAATCTGACTTTCTTTCATATGTAGCAGAAAGCTTGTAATTTGTAAGGTCTGAAGCACTCTCAACTACGAAATATTCCTTATCTGGCTCAACTTCAATAGTCTTCTTTGAGTCTACCATCTCATAAAGGGTAAAGCTTGCTACTTCATTTTCAGATGCATCCTTAACAGTAAACTTTATATTTTTCTTTTCTGCATCAGTAAGATTTGTATAATCTCCCGAAACCGCTTTAGATACTACAATGTAAGCTTTTCTTGAATATTTATTTACTACTTTAAAGCTTACAGTCTCATCCTTAGCAAGCACTGCACCTTCATCAGGAACTGCTGTTCCATCCTTCATTCCCACCTTTGAAGATACGAAAGTATATCCAGAAATCTTAAGTCCATCAGCTCCTGTTTCAGTAACCTTATAATTACCTGTAGGAACACTTGTCTCCTGATACTTCATATCACTATCGAAATCAAGAAGTGAGATTGTCTTTGTTTCGTAATCTGCAGGACCTGTAATAGTGAATTTTACTGACGCTTTTTCTTCATCTGTAAGACCACTAATATCAACTGTCTCATCTCCGTTGGCAAAAACCTTGGTGATTTCAAGTTTTCCACTGTCTCTTACATAATTATTATTAAATGCTACTTCTGCCTTTTCTTTATTAGCAAGTGTAACAGTAACTCCAGAAGCTGTGTATGTCCCTGATGCATTATGGTCTGAATCGCTGGATTCAACCTTATAAGATTTTGAAATAGTAATGCCTTTAATATCATTAGCTGCTTCCTTAACAGTATATTCTCCAGGAAGCACTTCAAGTGTCTTTATACCAGATTCCATATCTTCATATGTAAAAGCTGCGTATAATTTACTCTCAGCATCATAAATTTCAAAAGCAACCTTATTCTTATCTGTTTCGCTTACAGTTCCTTCAAATGTCTTTGAAACAGCAAGCACTGCCATCTTCTTCTCATAAGCATTAGTTACTGTAGATTCTGTTGTAGAATTCTTTGTAACTTTAACTTTATTAAAGTCAGGCTCAATTTCTGATTCACCATCTTTATAACTTACTACATAATCAATAAATGTATACTCTTTTGTATCTGTCAGCTGATTATCCTCAGTAATTGTATATTCCCCAACAGGAATATTTTCAAAAGTATAAGTAAAATCTGATGAAAAATCTTTTAATGTGATGATCTCATCAAATGAATCAGGTCCTTCGATTTCAAAAATAACCTTTGCCTTTTCAGCATCAGTTAATTTACTGATATCGATTGATGAATTATCATCAACATTTATAAACTTCTTTGTAATCTTGAGATTACCAGTATCTTTTACATAATCATTCTTAAATGCTACTGTTACCTCTTCTTTATCTGATACATCAAGATTAACAGCATCACCCACATATTCTTTTTCAGCAACATCTTTTGCATCAACACTTGAATCAACCGAATACTTTCTTGTAACTGTGTATCCGGAAACATCTGCTGCCTCCTCACTGACAGTGTACTTTCCAGGCTTAACTGCTATATCCTTCTTTCCATCTGTCATATCAGCATATGTAAACTCTGCAACTGTCTTACCATCCTTATCACTAACAAGGAACTTAACATTATTCTTTATAGAATCATCTGCTGTACCTTCGAAAGTCTTTGCTACAGTAATAACTGCTTCCGGCTTCTCGTTAAAGATCTCGTAACCTGCTGATGTATATGTCTTAAATGAATCTTCATCAGCTCCTTTGATCGTTACAACACCATTAGATGCAACATTTACTGTCCATGGTGATGATTTTGAGATCACATAATCCTCAGGGGCTTCTACTTCTTTAAGTTCGTATGTTCCACCATAAAGAAGATTGTCGAATTCTACTTCACCATTTGCATTAAGAGTGATCTTTTGCGTTGTCTCAATGCCTGTTCCTGTTAATTCAAACTTAGCTCCACCAAGAGTTGTAGTCTTATCCTTTGCGTCCTTCTTAATGAGCTTTATTGCTGCAGTCTTGGTTACATAATCATTTGTTGCTGTAACCCCTACTGTTGTTCCTGCTCCAACAACTACATCCCCTGTTTCAGGTGAAAGAGTAACTCCTTCAAATCTGTAATCACCAAGTGCTGTTCCATCTTCTGCCTCAGCCACTGTATATGTATTTGGCTCAAGATTTTTAACCTTAACCTCTTCTCCTGCTTTAACAGGTATCTTAACCTCAGATTCCGACTTATTACCGGCTGCATCGTAATAATATAAATCATCTTTAACTGTGAAATAATAGGCCTTATCTGAATAAAGATCTGACTTATCTTCTCCATCAATCTTAATGATCTTTGTTATTGAAATCTCGCCTTTACCTGTATCGAATATGTTATCAAAAAGGAATTCCGCTGAATCGCCTTTTCCAAGCATTATCGTGTCTTCACTGGATGTTTGGCCATTCACCTTTTTGCTAACTACATAATCATCGAATTCATATCCATCCACCTTGACTCCATTTGGCCAACTCTCGATAATAACATATTCACCCGTTGGGACATTCTTCTCTTCATATGTAAGATTATCAAAATCAAGGAGTGATACCTCCCTAAAACCTTTTCCATTATAGTCATCTGGTCCGATAATTATGAACTTGATATATTTCTTCTGTTTTTCAGTTAAAGAAGAAATATCAATAGTATTATTATTGGCATCAACAAATTTCTTTGTTATCTTGATATTTCCAGTATCTCTTGAATAGACATTCTTAAATGATACTATCATGTTATCATCGTTAACGAGGTCAATCTTTACTCCATCATCTGTATAAGCTGTTTTTAAGACAATACCTTCTTCATAGTCTGAATCAACGGAATAAGTTGTCTTAATAGTATATCCTTCCCTGCCATTTGGTTCCTCTATAACAGTATACTTACCAGGTACCAAATCCAAAGTCATCTTTCCATCTTCCATTTCAGAATAATGAAAATCTTTAACTACTTTCCCAGCTTCATCCAGGACAAGGAAATGTACAACTTCCTTATCACTATCATATACGTCACCTGAAAATGACTTTGTTATAGTAAGCTTTGATGCTGCTTTTTTATTGTACACAACAAAGCCAGCTGATGTATAAACACTTGCATGTTCTTCACCATTTCCCTGGATCGTTACAACCCCGGAATCAGAAACCTTGATTGTCCAAGGAGAAGAAGCAGACAGAGCATATCCATCCGGCGCCTTTACTTCCTTAAGTTCATATGTTCCTCCATAAAGAAGCTCATCAAATGTAACTTCTCCGGTAGCTGAAATAGTTGCCTTAGTAACCGCTTCTGAAAGACCTGTTCCTGTTAATTCAAATACTGCCCCTCCAAGAAGCTTCTTATCTTCAACATCCTTCTTAATGATCTTTACTGGAGCAGTCTTTGTCTCGTAATTATTCACTGCTACGACATTAGCTATTTCATCCTTAACAACAGTTACTTCTCCTAAAAGTGGATCAATATTTAGGCCCTTATATCTATATTCCAGAAGAGGCGTGCTGCTTTCTTTTTCAACAACTGTATATTCACCCGGTTTAAGGCCACCGATAGTAACAGTCTCTCCTGCTTTAACAGCAACCGTTACTTCGTCAGATGACTTATTGCCGTCTACATCATAATAATTATTTTTTGAGTCTTTTACTGTAAAGAGATATTCCTTATCTTCAAAAAGACTTGTCTTATCTGTTCCATCGATCTTAATCTTCTTAGAGATCTGAATAGAACCTGCGTCACCACTTTCTACAATATTGTTAAATTTAATTTCATCTGCAGAAACTGGCGTTCCTATATATTCACCAGAGATTTCATCCTTTGCATATTTTACGTAAGCAAGTTCATGCACAAATTCACCGGAATCATTTCTCTTTACATGCATTGTGATTATATAGAATGTATCATCACCTGTCGTACCTGTAGGAAGAGATGAACCATCCTCAGAAACCTTGTAGTAATAATACTCTTCATCACTTGTCATAGTGATCCTGATAGGATCAAAATCCACATTTCCATCAGCATCATTCTGCTTTGATGCAGTATAACCATCATCAATATAAGCTGCATCTACTGAGTCAGAATCAACCTCATCAATCTCAAATGTGTATGTACCCATCGGAGCAGGATTTCCATTGTCAAATACTACCGTCTTCTTAGCCTGTAATTCAAATTCAACAAAATCTTCGATTTCAAACTCTGCATTAGAATCTTTATATCTATTGATCTTAACGCTATTTCCATCTTCATCAGTCACGTTAAGATACTTTTCGTTAAACTGTTCATCAGTTATCTTAAGTGAATCATCATTTCCGGAATCATTTGAAACTATAAAGTAATAATCTGTTTTATTAAGCGGATTAGGTGCTTCTGTTTCATGTAAGAGGTATAACTTTGCAAAGTCAAGTTCCTTAACACTTATACCTTCTTCAGCAATTGAAATTTCAGTATTAGCACCGTCAACGTTGGCCATATAAATATTGTTATCTCTATTAAATGTTACTCTATCGCCAATTAAAACTATGCCATCTTTCACACGGCATTCGTATAATTCAAACTTACAATCACTAAGAGAAACATACTTTTGTCCGTTAAACCATACTTTTGACAGTCTTACTGTTGCTCTTGCACTTGAACCACCTGAATCCTGAACGAAATCACCAGATTCAATACTTTTACTTACTCTGTCAATCTCCATTACTTCTTCATGCTTATATAAATAGAAAGTATTTGCAACTCTATCTGTTGGCTGAATTATATTACCCGCAACATCAATAAGCGCTGAATATGTAATTGTAAGAGCTTTACCATCAGGTATATCAAACTTTAATACATTATCACCGTTCTGGTCTTTTTCAATCTTATAATCATACTGATTTTTTCCAGAACCAATTTCAAGTTCTCCGTTCTCATCAGATACTTTTATACTATTCTTTATGATTCTTAAGTTAGCTCCGGCTACATCCTTTGCATAAAGTCTTGAACCATCATCATTAAATTTAACCGCATCCGGATTAACTGTTACTGTATAAGTTAATTTTGCTCCCTGATGAACATACTGTTTATCAAGTACTTTATTTGCTGTTAAAAATACATCTTCAGTATCCTGACCTACAACCACACCATTATAAGAAACTTTAACTTCATTACTATAGTTATTTTCTTTTTCTTCAGAAAGAGTAAGTTCTCTTGCTTCCTCATCAGTCAGTTTTGCAAGATAATTTATTTTAAGGATTGGATTAAATTGTGAGCCATGATATGTGAAAGTACCAGTGGTGTAATCAAAAAGTTTCATCAACTCATCTGTCATGGTGTAAGTAAATGTTGTTTTACCTCCATCGGTTGACACTTCCAGATTACCTGTAAATTCTAAATATGGTATCTTATAATATTCATTTTGGAACATATCACAGGATAACACTGCAGAATCCGGAACATATTCAAGGTAGCCATTTTTTATCTCATCATAGAAAACGATCTTATCATTTGGATAAAGTGTTCTGTTTTGCATATGTAAATTTTTTGCATATGCGCCAAGATCAAATGTAACAGTGTATTCTACTTCTCCACCTTTACCAACTGGTTCACCAAACTTTTCAGTTGTTTTAAGTACTCCTGATTCAGCTGAATCTTTATCTTCCTCAACAGTAAGTGTGTCCTTAAAAGTTGTTAATACCTGAACATCATTTTTAAAGGATCTTTTACTAAGTTTTGAATCATCTGTAACACGTGTATATACAACAAATGTATAATCCTTCTCAGGACTGAGATTATCTTTCTTTAATCTAAGTTTTAAACAACCATTATTTATATCAAAAGGATATTGAGTTTTGTCTGCTTCGGCAAGTGAAGTGTCAAAATATTTCTTACCTTCATCTGTAAAATAACCTGTATTACTTGACTGTCCTCTGTTGAACCCTGAATCTGAATAAAGAAGTGTTCCATCCTGAAGTTCAACCCTTCTTGCCAGGTAATGATGCTGCCATGTTTCAGGATCATCAATAAGATCTATGTAACTTAAATCATTCCAGTCTTCCTCAGAAGGAGTTGTTACAGTTATCTCCCACTTTAAAAGTCTATATTTAGTTGAAACCTGTTTAAACTTATTATATTCCTCAAATGTTTTTTGAACTGTCGCCTTAGATGTATGAATTGACTCTCCTGTCCCAGGATTAACTTCTACAACCGGCGCTATATATCTTGTAACTTCTTCGCCATTCTGATCTCTAAATACAACATTAAGCTCGTTCTTTATAAGAGCTGCTTTTATATTTTTTTCTTCAAGAAGAAGTTCACTTACATCAGTAGAGTAACTATATTCATATCTAATAGGATTGTCAGAAACCTTGTTCCAGTTTGCAATATTTTTTATACCTGAAGGAGCAGACCCAATATTTCCATCTGTGGCTGTATTTGGTGTTATAGTATGAGAAATCTCATCTTCTATTGTTTTAACACTAATTCCTGAGTCCTTCGGAATTTCTATATAACATGTCCAGTTAATTTTTCCGTCTTCATACTTTCCTTCTTTTCCAATACCAGGAGAAGCATTTGAATAAATAACAGGACTTGATTCTGGAGAAACCTTAGTACCATGATTTGTTATACCATGTACTATAGCCTTGTTAGTACGACTTCCATCTGAATCATAATACTTATCTGAGCCATTTAAAAAATCAGGTTTAACTTCCCTTGAATAGGTAATGATAAGTTCTTCATCTGTTCTTATGGCTGTATTTAAATCAGCTAATGTTGCGCCCTCTATCTTTGATACACTTCCATAGGCAGTTTTTAAAGATATCTGAAGATTATAAAAATCATCTCCTATAGTGGTACCTGCTTTATCCTCAATAGAGTCAATAAATGCATACCCTTTATTTGTTTTTACATTTATCTGATAATCAACAAAATATTTTCCTGATTTTTTATCATAATAAACGTCATTGCCATCTTTCTGGATTATTTCTTTAGAAACAGAAATTTTATTGTCATCAAGATTAACAGGAACTGCTGTTTTTTCTCCAGCAACAATTACGTCAATCATTCCTTCGCCTGTTTCTGCATCTTCTACGCCAGAGAAATCAAGTTTTCCTTCCCAGGTTACCCAGATAGACTTACCTGTTCCTTTAAGGAATACATAACCGTTACCCTGCTCTGCAGCAGAGTCAGCGCCTTTATCATTAATATTTACAGTTAATTTTCCATCGCTGGTAAGAGACCAATCACCCATATCTCTGTTTGAATTACCTGTATCAGGAAGGTAATCTGAACCAGTCTCTTTTAATCTTCCGCCAGAAGTATTTACCTCTGTAGAGAATGTAAGATAGTTACCATTTTCATCCTTTTCAATTGTATCCATCTCACCAATTAAAAATTCAAACATTATGGTAACATTATCATTTTCATTAACTCTGTTACCCGTTGGAATACCTTTTTCTACAATTAATTCTCCGGTAGTAACATCTTTTAAGGTAATAGTTGTAAACCTTACAAGTTTTCCGGAGCTGGCATTACCAACATCTTCAGTCTGGGCATTTACCCATCCCAATCCATTAGCCCCGCCTCCTGCAGGAACAATGATAGTAAAACACATTAAAAGAGCCATAAGTATGGCAATAATGCGCCTACCCGTAAGTTTGAAACGCTTTCTGGTCTCCATAGTTTCTCCTCTTTCCCATTAGTTTATTGTCTATAAAATCAAATCCGGTTTTCATTATATTTTCCGGACACAAAGCAGAACACTCCTATCTTAAAATAATTTTATTGTAAACCTCATTTTTGCAACATAACTAGCACAATAGACCATAAAAATCACATTTTCATTCTTTTAAGTATATTAATTTCCAGTTAATACTTATACACTACTTTCGTCCATAACACAAGTAAAATCAATAAATATAGGCAAATATCTTAACTTCCAGTAGTTTTGCCACTCAATGATCAAAATAGTTGTAGCCGGGACA